>JAEWDX010000124.1 GCA_023389895.1 Bacillota bacterium | reverse complement strand
GCTGCAAGGTCAATGGGATTAGATTTTATCCCAGTGGCTGATGAGCATTATGATTTATTAATGACGAAGGAATTTTTTGAGAGTGAGCAAGGAAAAATAATCGTAGAGATTATTCAATCTGAGGAGTTTAAAATGCGTGTGGAAGAAATCGGTGGCTATGCAATTGAAGTAAATCCAGATCCGATTTATTTTACAAGCTGAGCTAGTTTAAATTTAAAAAGTTAGATGAGTGTCGTCCTTGATTGAAGGGCTAGCACTTCTCTTTTGAGGTGAGAAAATGGACTATGAAATTTCGAAGGAACCAATTATTGTTCAGGAGGTAATCGATAAAGTTGTCCAACGTGAAGCTGGAGCGATTACAACTTTTATCGGAACCGTTCGTGAACTGACACACGGTAAAAAGACGCTATACCTTGTTTATGAAGCATACGAATCAATGGCTGTGAAAAAACTCCAACAGATAGGTGATGAGATTAAGCAGCGCTGGCATGGGGCTGAAGTGGCTATTACTCATCGTGTTGGCAGGCTAGATATAACTGATATTGCGGTTGTCATCGCCGTTTCAACTCCACACCGTGCCGATTCCTATGAGGCAAATCGCTATGCAATTGAACGGATTAAGGAAATTGTGCCGATATGGAAAAAAGAGCATTGGGAAGATGGACAGGAGTGGGTTGGCAATCAGCTTGAAACGGTGTCATATCCAACTGGAAAACCGGAGGAGGATGATCTAAATGAATAAAATTTTATTTTTTGCTCATTTAAGGGATGTCGTTGGCAGTGAGTCGATTGAAGAAGAGGCTAAAGGGCTGACCGTGGCTGAATTGAAAGAAAAGATTTTAGTTAAATATCCGGCATTAAATCTTGAGAATGCCATGACATCGATGAACGAGGAGTTCTCATCAGATGATGAAGTAATTCGTGAAGGTGATGTTGTCGCTTTTATTCCGCCAGTAAGTGGAGGCTGATTCGAATAATGGACGAAAGGTATTCTAGACAAACTCTATTCCCATTCATCGGCAAAGAAGGCCAGAAGAAAATTCGTTCAAAGCATGTATTAATGATTGGTGCCGGAGCTCTCGGTTCTGGGAATGCAGAAATGTTAACAAGAGCGGGAATTGGCAAACTAACGATCGTTGATCGCGATTATGTAGAGGCGAGCAATCTTCAACGCCAGCAGCTCTATACGGAAAAAGATGTAGAAGAGAAGCTGCCTAAAGCAGCAGCTGCTGCAAAAAGGCTACGAGAAATTAATTCAGATGTCGAGATTCATTCTGTTGTTACAGATGTCACGCCAGAGAAGTTTGAAGAGCTCATCGAAGGTGTTGACTTAATTATCGATGCAACTGACAATTTCGAAACGAGAATGATGATGAATGATATTTCTCAAAAGTATGAAATTCCATGGATTTATGGGGCTTGTGTGGCAAGTTATGGGATGAGCTTAACCATTATCCCAGGGAAAACCCCTTGCTTAAATTGCTTGCTAAAGAAAATCCCAATTCAAGGTTTAACTTGTGATACAGGCGGCATTATTGCTCCTGCAGTGCAAATGGTCATTTCACATCAAGTTGCAGAAGCACTGAAGATTCTCGTGGAGGATTGGAATGCGGTTCGAACTTCTTTTGTGAGCTTTGACTTATGGCGGAATCAGTACACGAATATGAAAATATCGAAGGCGAAGGATCCGCATTGTCTTTCATGTGGGGATGAGCGAACTTATCCTTATTTAGATAGCGATAATATGATGAAGACTGCTGTCCTTTGTGGAAGAGATACGGTGCAAATTCGTCCGCCTAAGCAGGAGGAAATTGATTTAGGCGCATTATCAAGCCAACTGAAATCACTTGGTTATCATGTAAATGGGAATCCTTATTTACTTTCAGTTGAAATGGCCTCACAGCGTCTCGTTATTTTTAATGATGGACGTGCACTTATCCACGGCACGAAAGATATCGCACAGGCAAAAACGCTCTATCATCGATTGCTTGGTTAAAAGATAAATAGAATGTTAAGAGTGAGGAAAAAATAGATTTTTTCCTTGCTCTTTTTTTATTGTAGGAAAACAGTGGCTTATAGATGGACTTTCATATTGGCGGATTGGAAAATTCTATATAACACTATGTTCATGCTATAATATTGGTGAATAATTAGAGGAATGATGAAGATGACGAATCGAATCGATTGCTTTAAATGTAAATTTTTCTATGTCACATGGGATAATCGTTATCCAAAGGGGTGTAAGGCGTTTCATTTTAAGACAGCCAGGCTTCCGTCTGTAGAGGTTCTTCGAGCATCAGGTGAACCATGCTTACGATTTGAGAAAAAAGTCAATGAACAGAGGTGAAACCATTGAATATTTCGATTCAACAATTACTAGAAAAGATGGAGAAGGAATTATTAGCAGCAAAGATAAGTCCAACCATACCTAGAATGCGGGAAAATATTCACACAATAAAGTCTTTATGTGAGCTTATTCTAGACATAGAGAATATCGAAAGTCACCAGCTGTTAACAAATACATATTCTCCTGAACGGAAGCAATCAATAGAGCAACCGACCATTGCACAGCAGCCGAAACGAATGCAACTTGATAACGAAGCAAATGGAGATTCAATCTTTGATTTTTAGTTAAAAGGGGAGGTAGTGAAGAAATGAAGGTATTTATTATTTTAGGGGCAATCAATGCGTTTTTATCTGTCGCATTAGGGGCGTTCGGAGCTCATGGGCTAGAAAAAATGGTGGAGCCTAAATATTTGGAAATTTGGAAAACAGGGGTACAATACCAAATGTACCATGCAATCGGGCTAATGATTATTGCTGTATTGCTAGGAAAATTCCCTGCGAGCGCTCTTCTCACTTGGTCAGGCTGGCTCATGCTCATAGGAATTATTTTATTTTCAGGGAGTTTATACGTATTAACTTTAACAAGAATTGGGCCTCTTGGCGCTATTACACCATTTGGTGGAGTAGCTTTTCTCGTTGCTTGGGTACTACTCATAATCGCAGCTGTGAAACAAATGTAAAAAAAGGAAACCCAAGAGTGTCGTGCCAACATTCTTGGGTTAATCAGTGAGTTTTCTTTATCTTGGACTGTACGATGATAACAATCCTGGAGGAGGAGTGTATGGCGGTTCGTATTCTATTTCCTCATCAAATTCAACATAGTCTAAGTAAATCATCGGGAGTAAGTATCGTTTTCCAGTTTGGGGATCGCTTAGAATTAAGTGGTCTCTTCCAGCCGCTTCAATAAGCCCATCAAATGTTCTCTGTTTATTCCCCTCAAATGTCGCATGTACTTTGACAAGCTTTCCTTTATTTAAACGTAAAATATTTTCAATATAAGACTGCTCGATTGGAAGCATTCCAGGAACGGTTGTTCCTGCTGATGGTATCGTTACTGACCCTGGGGTTGGACCAGCACCCCCAGTTGGAAATTGTGGAATGGGCATAGGCTGAACCCCATAAGTTGAAGGTTGCTGAACATTTCCGCTCGTCGTTGGCTGTTGATACCCATAATATGGGGTCGTTCTGTAATCAGCATACTGATAATAGTTTGGTTGATTCACTGCTTTCCCTCCTCAAAATTTAACAGTCATTTATTAAAAATATAAGAATAGTTCATAAAGCGAATACTAGATGAATGACTCACTAATTTATTCGTATGTATAGGCCTGTTTTTTTATGACATTTTTAAAAAGGGAAAAGGAAAAATAGTGAAAGAAAATGCCTGACATCTCCATGAAATTGGGATAGTCAGGCATTTAAAGGAATTAATTTACATGTAAAAATTGTGTGATGCGCTCTTCTTCAAGTAAGTTTCCAACGAAGAATGAACCGAATTCTCCATAACGGGCGCTTACCTCATCAAAACGCATTTCATAAACAAGCTTTTTAAATTGAAGTGCCTCATCAGAGAATAATGTAACTCCCCACTCATAGTCATCAAAGCCAACAGAGCCAGTAATAATTTGTTTCACTTTGCCTGCATAATTACGGCCAATCATTCCATGGCTGCGCATCATATTGCGACGATCTTCCATCGGAAGCATATACCAGTTATCATTGCCTTGTCGGCGTTTATCCATTGGATAGAAGCATACATGCTTCGCTTTCGGTAAAATTGGATAAAGTCGTGCAAGAATTTCAGGACTTTCATACGGATCTTGGTCAGATGGCAAATAATTGCTCAATTCAACGATAGAGACATAGGAATAAACAGGAACTGTATATTCTGCAAGTTTTGTCTTGTTGAATTCGTTTTCAATTTCGTTGATTTCTTCCAATGTTGGCCTTAATGTCATCATCATAAAATCCGCTTTTTGACCAACAATGGTATATAAAGCATGGCTTCCCTTCTTCTCACTTTGAGTCGTATTCCACTTATCAATAAGGGATAAAAATTCATGGATAGCCGCTTGGCGCTCATCACTAGAGAGCATTTTCCAGCTCGTCCAATCGATTGCACGGAAATCATGTAAACAATACCAACCTTCAAGCGTTTTTGCTGCTTCACTCATTTTACGATCACTCCTATTATGAACATTCATTTTTACATCATAACTATACCACAGTTTTCCCTATTTATATTGGAATAACACTTATAATAAAAAGAGAATGATTCTAATGAAATAACCCTCGGATAAATGGAACATAATTACTTTATAATTAGAGAGATGGACTTGAACAAATCCGCAATAAAATGGCTTTGAAATTTTATGAGTTAGCGGTATTCTAAAAGGGGGCAGAGGAGGAGGAATATGAATGAGTAAAATATTTATCGAGTTAAAAGAGAAGATTAAAGGTCAAAATATAAAAATTGTTTTTCCAGAAGGGGAGGATGAACGGATAGTAGCTGCGGCGAGCAGACTAGCTACCGAAAAGCTAATTAAACCGATTTTAGTCGGAAATAGTGAAACGATTAAGGAAATGGCAAAGAGAATGGAAGCTTCATTAGCTGAGATTGACATATACGATCCTAGTAAGTTTGCAATGATGGACGAATTAGTTGCTGCTTTCGTGGAAAGGCGCAAAGGAAAAGAAACAGAAGAAGAAGCACGTAAAATATTACGCGATGCAAATTATTTCGGGACAATGCTTGTTTATACGAATAATGCGGATGGTCTTGTGAGTGGTGCTGCTCATTCAACAGCAGATACGGTTCGTCCAGCTTTACAAATAATTAAGACGAGGGAAGGCATAAGCAAAACCTCTGGTGTTTTCATCATGGTCCGGGAAGATGAGAAGCTAATCTTTGCAGATTGTGCGATTAATATTGCCCCTGACAGCCATGATTTAGCTGAAATTGCAATTGAAAGTGCAAGAACAGCAAAAATGTTTGGTATAGAACCACGTGTA
Source organism: Bacillota bacterium (assembly GCA_023389895.1). Taxonomy (GTDB): domain Bacteria; phylum Bacillota; class Bacilli; order Bacillales; family Cytobacillaceae; genus Cytobacillus. The sequence goes on along the minus strand of JAEWDX010000124.1, from coordinate 5,537 downwards.
GCCATGCTTAGCTTTTCAACGAAAGGCTCGGCAAAGTCACCTGAAACAGAAAAGGTAATGAGTGCTGTTGAAGAAGCTAAATTACGTGAGCCGTCTTTAGTTTTGGATGGTGAGTTTCAATTTGATGCAGCGATTGTTCCTTCCGTTGCGGAAAAAAAGGCTCCGTCTTCTGTTATTAAAGGGGATGCAAATGTCTTTATTTTCCCTAGCTTAGAAGCAGGGAATATTGGTTATAAAATTGCTCAACGTCTCGGCAATTTCGAAGCAGTTGGTCCAATTTTACAAGGACTCAATTGTCCGGTGAATGACTTATCCCGTGGTTGCAATAAAGAAGACGTCTATAAATTAGCCATTATTACAGCGGCACAGGCTTTACATCAATAAGTGGAATATGTGAATTAATCACGATTAAATTCACAAAGGAGAAAAATATGCATGAATTATTACAGCAGGAGCAATGGAGGATTATTGATCAGTCCATTCAAGGTATCCATTTAAATGCATTGTATTCGTTTGGGATGGATGATGCTTTATGTGCAGCAGTTGGGGGTGGGATGGCTCCACCGACAGTAAGAGCATGGGTCCATCGGGATACAATCGTTCTTGGCATACAGGATACGAAGCTGCCTTACTTAAAGGAAGGGCTGCAATACATAGAAAATCAAGGATATGATATCATTGTCAGAAATTCTGGCGGTCTTGCCGTTGTGCTTGATGAAGGGGTATTAAATATAACACTCATCTTTCCAGAGAACGAAAAAGGCATTGATATTAATCGCGGTTATGAGGCAATGTGGCGATTGGTTCAAGAAATGTTTTCAGACTTTCCTATTTTGATTGAGGCGCGAGAAATCACGGGTTCCTATTGTCCGGGAAGCTATGACTTAAGCATCGATGGCAAAAAGTTTGCAGGCATTTCGCAAAGGCGTTTACGCAATGGGGTTGCTGTGCAAATTTATCTTTGTGTAAACGGAAGTGGAAGTACACGAGCAAAGGTGATTAAGGAATTCTATACAATTTCCCAAAAAAATGAAGAAACGAAATATCAATACCCTGTCATTAATCCAGCAGTGATGGCTTCGTTAACTGAATTATTACAGAGGGATTTGACGATCCAGGATGTTATGATTCGCCTCCTACACGCTTTAAAAAATAAAGGCAAGCATCTTTATATGGGTGAGCTAACAGAAGATGAGGCAAATCTTTTTGCAGGCTATTATAATCGAGTCGTAGAGCGAAATGAAAAAGTAATAGCAGAAGTGAGATAGAAGCTTAAAATCCGCTATCTAAATAAAGCGGTTAAAGTAAAATGGGGGTTTCTTTCCGTCAATCATTGACTGGGAGAAACCCCCTTTCTTAATCGAGGACAATGCCTTTTCCCCTCTCCCAAGAGGAATGGTTTTCTTGATTTTCCTCTACTCAGCTAATTTTTCAAGATTACCATTTCGATCCATCTTGAACTTCGTTGCCGGCTTTTCTTCCTCTTCGAAGAGGACAAGCTTGCGCGCACGGTTCATAATTTTCATTAATGTTTCGTAGTCTTCCTGTATGGAAACTGAATTTCGTTCTAAATGATTGATTTTTCCTTCTAATTCCTCATTACGGCTCTTAATCTGCGCATTTTCGCGCTTCAATCTTTCATTCTCATTTCTTAAAATATCTAGTTGGATACTTGAATGTTTTAAAGTTTGTAAGTATGAGATGACATGTTCAAGATTGATTTCTGTCACTGGCGCATAATAGGTCTCATTACTTGGAACGGCATCAATTATTACTTCTGTCATCGTTAAATCATCCGCAGAATTTTCTTGTTCAATCATCGGATTGGATGAAATAACCGCTGCCTCTATTTCGGTAGTTGATGGAACAACTGGACTATAAAGTAATTTTTTCTTTCCGCCTTGATCCTTTCCTAATATCCGCTGTCTTTGCTTACGCTGTTTCTTCGCCAGCTGAAGCGCCTTTTCATATTGATGCCTCACAACCGCATTCCAACGGAATCCACATGCTGCCGAAGTTCGATCGAGCTTATCGCCAACCTCCTCAAACGCATTCAATTGTGTACTGCCTTCTCTAACATGCCGCAAAACCGTTTCGGCTAGTAATAAATCATTTTCTTCAGTCCATGCATCTTGACGAACTTTCATAATCTCAACTCCCAATTCAATTAATTACATTTTTACTGCTATATTTTAAGGATGGACACTTTGGCAAAAAATTATACAAATTGTTTTAAAAGGATAGTAGATTATTTTTCGCAAATGGCTCATTTTTTCAATAGATAGGTATTGTAAATAAAGTAACTTATAACAGTTATAGTGAAAGATCATCGGCTTGCATTAGTAAGCAAGAAGCTGTAAAATACAGCAAGAGCCAACTATTGAAAAATTGAAGATAACGGTAAAATAACGATTTAGAAAATATAAAGAAAGTCCGAAGAAAGGGTTGTAATCAATATGGCAAACGAATTTCGTGTTTGCGACGATTGTTTAGGTGTAAACTTAAAAACACTAATTCCACGTCTAAAGGAAATTGATCCAGACGCAAAAATAGAAATAGGTTGCCAGTCTTACTGTGGACCAGGCAGAAAAAAAACATTTGCCTTTGTAAATAATCGTCCGCTAGCTAGCCTTACAGAAGAAGAATTAGTCGAAAAAATAAATAAAAAGCTTAAAAAGTAAAATCACCTTTGAAGCGTGTTTCAAGGTGGTTTTTAATTTTGGCTACGATAAAGTCCATTGTGGATGGGAGCGGATGACACGAGTACAGTGATCCTGTATTTTTAGAGATAGGATCTTGTCGATAGTCCGCGAAATTTCAGAAATTCTGTAGTGAATTGCTCATCTGTTCAGGCTATAATAAAAGGAAGTAAACTTTATTGGAGGCTGATCATGGCATACTCGGTTGAGAAGTTGCGAGAAGAAAAAGTTTTTAAAGATCCTGTTCACCGCTATGTCCATGTTAGGGATCGAGTGATCTGGGATTTAATCGGAACGAAGGAGTTTCAGAGGCTAAGACGAATAAAGCAGCTTGGTACGACCTATTTAACCTTTCACGGGGCAGAGCATAGCCGCTTTAATCATTCTCTTGGTGTGTACGAAATCATTCGCCGAATTGCAGATGATGTTTTTCATAGAAGACCTGAGTGGAATGAAGAAGATCGAATGCTCTCTTTATGCGCAGCACTCCTGCATGATTTAGGGCATGGCCCATTTTCCCATTCCTTTGAAAAAGTGTTCGATTTTGATCATGAATATTATACGAGAGCCATTATTCTCGGTGAAACAGAAGTCAATCAAATTTTACGACGAGTGAGTAAGGATTTTCCAGCGAAAGTCGCGGAAGTTATTGCTAAAACCTCGAAAAATAAATTAGTTGTTAGCCTAATCTCCAGTCAAATTGATGCAGACAGGATGGACTATTTGCAAAGAGATGCTTATTTTACAGGAGTCAGCTATGGCCATTTTGATATGGAGCGGATTTTACGTGTGATGCAGCCTAAGGAGGACCAGGTTGTCATTAAACAAAGTGGAATGCATGCTGTTGAAGACTATATTATGAGCCGCTATCAAATGTATTGGCAAGTATACTTTCATCCTGTTACGCGCAGTGCGGAAGTCATTTTGACAAAAATATTGCATCGGGCAAAGCATTTGCATCAGCAAGGCTATTCCTTTAAATCGCATCCAGCCCATTTTTATTCGATGTTCAATGGTAACATGACAGTCGAAGATTACCTTAAGCTTGATGAGGCCGTGATTCTCTATTATTTTCAAATGTGGCAGGAGGAAGCGGATTTTATTCTTCGCGATCTTTGCACTCGCTTTATGAATCGGAATTTGTTTAAATATGTCGAGTTTGATCCGGCAAAGGAATATAAGAAGCTATCAGAGCTTTACAATTTATTTGAAAAAGCAGGGATTGATCCAGAATACTATTTAGTTGTCGATTCTTCCTCTGATCTTCCGTATGATTTTTACCGCCCTGGTGAAGAAGAGGAGCGGTTGCCCATTCAATTATTAATGAAAAATGGAGAAATTCATGAGCTTTCCCGTGAATCAGCGATTGTTGACGCGATTTCAGGGAAAAGAAGAACCGATCATAAACTATATTATCCTGCAGATTTTCTTCAAGATGAAAAAACGAAGCCAACTATAAAAAAGGCCATTCGAAAGCTGCTAGAAATAGGGTAGAGAGACTTTGGAGTAGGAGATGAAGAGTTTGTTAAAAGATCATGCCAAAATCATTCAGGCGATTGCAGCATCAAGTGAAATAATCGGACGAAAGAAGCTGCAAAAGATGGTTTTTATTGCAAAAAAAATGGCTTTCCCTTTTCAGGAGAAGTTTCAATTTCATTTCTACGGGCCATATTCCGAGGAATTGACTTTAAGGGTTGAGGAATTATGTAATATGGGTTTTTTGAATGAAATGAAGGAGAAGAAGGGCGGATATTATCAGTACCGTTATTCATTAACAGAGAGCGGAAAAGAGTTTTTGGGTTTGAATGAGGTTGAAATGCCAAACCTTCAAGCTTGTTTAACCGATATGAATGAACAAAGCTCAAGGTTTTTAGAGCTTGTTTCAACAGTTCTCTATTTCGATACGTTGTCAAAGGAGGAAGTAAAGGAAAGAGTCTTTACTTTAAAAAGTAAGCAGCGTTATACGGACGAGGAAGTTGAAGCTGCCTACGAATATATTGACTGCTTGCGTTTGAAGGCCGATCTGAAAGAACATTAATTTTGTTGCGAAAGTATCGTTTTACAACATAAAAAAAGACTTTGGACTCTTTCCAAAGTCTTTGGTTTATAAATGCGATTCAGCCGTATAAGCAAATTCATCCTTACCTAACTGAATCAAGGCTTCCCCAATGTCTCTAGCGCTTAAATTTAAAGCATTAAAAAATATAAATTCTTTAAAAAATTAATTATTTATCACTTAGTCGTTTGCCGCCAACCGCGTAGTGATTTTTCGGCATTTCTTCGATAAAGACAACGATGTTTTCCTTTGGCGCTCCTGCTGCTTCATGAACGGCCGCTGTCACTTTTTCAACAAGTGCTTTCTTTTGCTCCTCTGTACGTCCTTCAAGCATTTTTACTGTTACATATGGCATGGCATGATTCTCCTTTATTCGATGTATTATCCATAGTAGTTTTTCATATTTCACCTTATTGTGCAAGAATAATAAGACCGTTTTCAAACAGCATGCTATCTTTCCCTTTCTTGTAAATTTCGTGTATACTTTTATATACTTATATAATTGCAGCGGGAAAGTAGAATTACATTCTTCTTAAAAAGGGGTTTTGTGTTTGGAACGATTTTTAGCGTTTTCTTTTCAAGAACTGCCATTTGTTGCTATTACTTTAATGATTGCTTTTACTGTCCATGAATTTTCACATGCTTATGTAGCTTTTAAATTTGGTGATCCAACTGCAAAAAACCAAGGAAGAATAACATTAAATCCGCTTAAACATCTCGATCCGATTGGGACGATTCTTATTTTTATTGCTGGCTTTGGCTGGGCTCGTCCTGTTCCGGTT
>JAEWDX010000350.1 GCA_023389895.1 Bacillota bacterium | reverse complement strand
AAACAGTGAAGCTTGTTGCTGAAACATTCGTCCACAATCGTCCTGGTACGATTCTTTACGCACTTGGTATGACGCAAAAATCTGTTGGTGTTCAAGGAATAAGAATGTATGCCATTATTCAATTGTTGCTTGGCAACATGGGTAAGGCAGGCGGCGGTATTAATGCAAACCGTGGAGAGCCGAATGTTCAAGGGTCTACAGATATGGCTTGTTTGGCTCATATACTACCTGGTTATTTACCGATTCCAACGGATGGTCTTCCTACATTAAATGATTATGTAAAGGCTGTCGGTACAACGAAGAGTAAACAATTAATTTCATTATTGAAAGCTTGGTACGGTGATAGTGCTACACCAGAGAACGAATTTGGTTATCATAATATTCCAAAGCGTAGCTCCAAAAACTCCGCTGCTAACTATGTGCCTATTTTTGAAAAATTAAATCAAAAGGCATTTAAGATGGGCTTTATTTTTGCACAGAACCCAGCCGTTAGTACACCTAACTTAGATATGGTATGGAATGGCTTACGCAATCTTGACTTGTTAGTCGTTGGGGAAATTTTCGAAACAGAGACTGCTTCATTCTGGCAGCACCCAGATCTTGATCCGAAAGATGTAAAAACAGAGGTGCTTCTATTACCAGCAGCGATGGCATTCGAAAAAGACGGAACAATGACAAACTCAGCACGTTGGATACAAGGAAAGCATGCTATTGTTTCTGCTCCAGGAGAAGCACTGCCTGATGCTGATATTCTCTATGAAATTATGTTGAAAGTAAGAGAATTATATGCTGGTAGTACAGATTCGAAAGATAAACCAATTCTTGACTTAACTTGGGATTATCCTGCCAAAGGTCATGGAATTGACATGGAAGCAGTTCTGAAAGAAATGAACGGTTATGATTTAACAACTGGAAAGTTATTGAATTCAAGTGGGGAAATTCAGAAAGCAGAACCAGGAACAGTTTCTTCTGGTTTGGCTGGCCTATATACTGGGGTTATTACGGAAGAAGGAAATCACTCCTTACGTCATGATAATACAGATCCTAGTGGTTTAGGAATTCATCCAAATTGGACATTTGCATGGCCAGCTAATACTCGTGTTCTTTGGAATCGTGCTTCCGTAAATATGAATGGACAGCCTATTGACAAGGATCGTGCACTAGTCTGGTGGGATGGCACGAGCTGGGTTGGACCTGATAATTTACACGTTGCTGCTAAAGATAAAGCGCCAGATACACCAGAGGGAAGTAAAGTATTCACAACTGGTGAAGGAAAAGGTGCGTTATTCCGTACCGTGTATAAGCAACCGCAAAAGGATCCTCTAGAAATAGAGCTTAAACCTGGTTATGATCCGAATATCTTTAAAGTGGCGCCAACTATTACAGAAGGTGGAATTGGCGATGGTCCAATGCCGGTTCACTATGAGCCGATGGAATCACCAGTGGATAATCCAATGTATTCACAGCAATCCAATCCAATGATGCGTGCATTAGAAGTACCTGAGTTCCAAAAAACTGGTGAAGCGAAGGATTACCCATATGTATTGACTACTTATATGGTGACAGAACAATTCCTTTCTGGTGGGGTAACTCGTAATACGCCGCAATTAAATGAGCTAATGCCATCAAACTTTGCTGAAATTAGTAAAAATCTTGCGAAGAAAATTGGCGTTAAATCAGGAGATCCAGTCACAGTTTCAACTGCTCGTGGTGCCGTTACGATTGATGCGATGGTTACAGACCGGATTCAAACCTTGAAAGTAGACGGAAGAGATGTTGAAGTCGTTGGTGTACCATGGGGCTGGGGTTATAAAGGATTAGTTCACGGTGATTCCGTCAATAAAGTAACAAACTCAGCGGCAGATCCAAATACAGGTACTCCAGAATATAAAGCATGTAGCTGTAACGTGACAAAGGGGGGTAAATAACCATGGCTAGAAAAATGGATAAAGCGATTTTGGTTGATACTTCTCTTTGTACAGGGTGTAAAGCATGTCAATTAGCGTGTAAGGAATGGCATAATCTCCCTGCAACTGAATTTACTAAAGTTCCAGGAACGTATCAAAATCCGGCAGACCGTTCTGTCAATACACTTATGTTAATGAAATTTACTGAGCAATATGATACTTCAACAGGAAGAATGGATTGGCTAATTCGCAAGGATCAGTGCATGCATTGTTCAGAAGCTCCATGTGTTGAGGTTTGTCCATCACATGCTCTATTTACACATAATGATGGTTTCGTTGGCTTTGAAGGCGATAAATGTATTGGCTGTACGTATTGCTCAAAGGCATGTCCATTTGATGTTCCACGTTATGAAACGGATTCACTAACTGGAAACAAGCGCATGAACAAATGTGATTTCTGCCAAGATAGAGTAACAAATGGTGAAATGCCAGCTTGTGTTCAAACATGCCCAACAAATTGCTTAGAATTTGATTCATGGGAAGTGGTTGTACAGAAAGCTCATGACCGTGTAGAAAGAATAAAAGACAGATTCCCGAAAGCAAATGTATATGGGGATAAATTAATGGGTGGAACACATTATGTTTATGTGTTAACAGAAGAGCCAGAAGTATATGGCCTTCCTGCTCAGCCTAAAACGAATGAGTTAATTGGTTTCCGTAAGGATGTCTTAAAACCTGTAACGCAATTATTTATGGGCGCAACAGCAGTTGGATTATTGGCAAACTTTATTGTTTCGTCAGCAACGTACAAAAATATAGATGATCAGCAAGATAATGCACATAACGGAGGCGAAGGAGATGAGTAAGCAAGGGAAAAAACTAGTGAAACGTTATAATCGTTCAGATATGATTATGCACTGGACAGTAGCCGCGGGTTTTCTAATGGCTTTGCTTACAGGATACGCAGTCTTTTTCGAAGGAACATCTGCATTATTAGTGAATGAAGCTGGATACATTGTTAGACTTATTCACCGCATTGGCGCAGTCATGTTTGTTGTAGCACCTATTATTTACTTTATCTTCTCTAAGAAACGCTTTGGCTTTTTAAGTGCTTTTAAGTGGGGAAAAAGGGATTTTGGCTGGTTAATGGCAGCTCCAAAGCACTATTTTGTCGGAGGCGGTAATATGCCTCCGCAAGAAAAGTATAATACTGGTCAAAAGTTGTATTATTTATTTGCTGTTGTTTGTGGAGTTCTTCTAGCCTTTTCTGGGTTTGCCCTTTGGTTCGGTTGGTTTACTGCAACAGCAGGTTTGATTATGGTTTTTATTCATGATCTTTCTGCCGTGCTATTAACTATCTTCTTCTTTGTTCATGTGTATTTAACTGTATTCCATCCGAATGAGCGCACATCTTTCAATGCAATGGCCTCAGGATATATGGATAGAGAGTACGCGGAGCACCATCATGAACTTTGGTATAAAGAGGTAGAAGAAGAGGAAGAAAAGGAAAACGTAAAACACAGTGGAAATTCCCACAAGTTGAACGCTTAACAATTAAAAAAGCGAATCGTTATGTTCTTGCGATTCGCTTTTTTAAGTTGAGAGGGATGAGGATATGATTGATTTAGACAAGCATTTTCAATATTTTAGGGAAAATATTATTGGACGTGAGCAAGTATTTCACAATCCATATGGAGAAAAGAAAATTTATTATGCTGATTGGACGGCTAGTGGAAGATTGTATCAACCTATAGAGGAAAAGCTGATGTATCAATTCGGCCCCTTTGTCGCCAATACTCATACGGAAACAAATATTACTGGAAAAAGTATGACTAGAGTTTACGAAGAGGCTAAGCAGATTATTAAGCGGCATATTAACGCTTCTGATAATGATGTTTTATTTTTTGAAGGCACAGGTATGACGGGAGCCATCTGTAAAATCCAAAGAATATTAGGTTTAGCGCTTCATGAACAATATCGAACTTTAAAGGAAATTCAACAACTTCCTAAACCAGTTGTTTTTATTACGCATATGGAGCATCATTCGAATCAAGTCACCTGGGAGGAAACGATTGCGGATGTCATGATCGTACCACCGAATGCAGCTGGAGAAGTATGTCCTATCATGCTGGAACAGGCAATCAAGCAATATGACGATCGACCGTTGAAAATTGGATCTTTTACTGCTTGTTCGAATGTAACGGGCGTTGAAACACCCTATCATCAATTAGCAGAGGTTATGCATCGATATGATGGTATTTGCTTTGTTGATTTTTCTGCATCAGCCCCTTATGTAAAAATGAATATGCATCCGGAAAACGAGTTGGAAAAATTGGATGGAATCTTTTTCTCACCACATAAGTTTTTGGGAGGACCAGGTACAATGGGCGTAGCCATTATCGATAAAAATTTATATCATAATGCGATACCTGATCGACCAGGCGGCGGAACAGTGAATTGGACGAATCCGTGGGGCGAGAAAGCTTATTTAAGCAATATTGAAAACCGGGAGGATGGAGGAACGCCAGGATTTTTGCAAGCGACAAAGACAGCTCTAGCTATTCGTCTAAAAGAAGAAATGGGAATGGATCATATAAAAGTTCAAGATAGAAAATGGTTGAATTTTCTATTTGAACGATTAACTAAGAATGAAAAAATCAAGATTCTAGAGCCAAAAAAGAAGGCGCGTCTCCCAATTATTTCATTTTATGTAGACGGAGTTTCTCATCAACTCATTGTGAAGCTCTTAAATGATGTTCACGGTATTCAAGTCAGGGGTGGGTGCTCCTGTGCAGGAACTTATGGCCATTATTTATTAAATATCGATAAAGCTAATTCTCACATGATAACAAATGAAATTGATAAGGGAAACTATTATTTAAAACCAGGATGGGTCCGCGTTTCACTTCATCCTACAATGACAGAAGAAGAGGTCCTTTATATTGCAGATGGAATATGCGCTGTCGTGGATCATGTTGATCAATATAAAAATGATTATCGCTATCTTCCTGAATCCAATGAATTCCAGCATATAAATGAGTTTGAAATGACTTTTGATGATTGGTTTGAATTAACAAATGAAAAATTAAAGCAATCTATTCTTTGCTGAGGAACGTATTTTTGTTTAACGTAAGAATACGTGCCTGTCAATACTAGAAAAACTAGATCAACCTTTGTGCGAGGAATGAAATTAGTCTTATGTCTTAATTTCATTCCTTTTTCTATATTTAATGAGTTAATTATTATCATCTAGTTTTTTTAAATTTTGAAAAATATTACCTAAATGTTTTTCAAATAATTCATCAATTTGCTTTGCGGCCTCTTCTTGAAATTGCGTATACATAAATAGTAGTTCTTTACCAGCAGGAGTAAGTGTCGTCCCTTTCTTTTTATTTCCTCTATATGTTTCGACAAGTGAAAGCTGTAATCTCTCTTCTGTTGCTTTTACTTTTCCCCATGCAGCTCGATAAGACATTCCAAGTAGTACTGCTGCTTGACTCATTGATCCAGTTTTTTCAATCGCCTCAAAAAGACGAATTCTGCCGAGTCCAAAAATAACTTCATCATCAAGTGAAATCCAAAGCTTTGATCTGATTTTTAAAGAGGGGTTCTTTTCCATCATCATGGCTCCATTCAAATTTATTCCAAGTTCGTATATATAATTCATTATATAGAATCTTGGAATCTCTTACAAATTTCTCTTAGCAATGATAAAGTGAAGCTTCAATTTCTTAATTGTCTATTGAATCGATCATATAGGAGTATAATAAGTAGAAAAATGAGATAACCAAAGAATGAATAGCTATGCTTCCAAGTTTCAATATGGGAAAAGTATCCGATTTTTTCCGCGAATTTTTCAAAGGTTGCCATGATTAAGCTTAATAGGAAAATTAGGACAGGCTTATTCCATCGCTTTACCTTTTGGCATAAATGAAGAAAACCGACGGTAAATATTGGCAACCCTATTAATGGAAAAAAGATATTAATGGAAAAAATAGTCGGCAATGGTCTTACAGGAAAAGTATAGATCCCTTTGCCAACAAAAAATAAATCAAGATAAGTGCCTATTAACATCGAGAGGAGGACTGTAGGCATCTTATTTCGAATGGAATCAGTCCAATATCGAGAGAGCTTTTTTCGTAATGGTGGCAAGTTCAAGTCTTTCGAGTGTTTTACAATAGTCATTTTCAATCTCCCAATCTACTTCTGTATTTAATTCAGTGAAATAATGAACAACTTTCCAATCTTCATACCAATCTCCAATTTCTGCACTTTCATGTTCCCTGTTCTTCCATGAAAACACTAATCTTGGACTAAAAATTCTTGGTATACCTGGTAACAATGTACATTCTCTTATTCTCGGCTTCCAAATACTCCCTGGAATTCCTTCATCAACATCATGAAAAAAATGAGGCCAGTAATCTTTTCGTGAACCAGTATGTTGATTTTCAACTGCCCACTTTTTAACCTTCTTTAAACGCTCATGATCATGGAATAAAATTTTGTATAAACGTTTTCCAAGTAAAATGCGTTCATGTAAGCTTTTAAAATGATGCAATGTTTCTCCGGCCAGCTTTAAAACATCATCTTCAAGAAAAGGAAATAGAATATGATTCATCGAAAAGAAGTCTTGGATTTTAAATTCTAATGTATTAAAGACTTCTTTCTTAAACTTCAAATTTTGGACAACTCTTTGCTCTAAATAATTTTGCTCATTAATAATCAATGCCATCGTGAGAAGAAAGCGATCGTTTTTCTGCAAAAAATAATTCCAAATAACCTCCATAAAGATTGAGACATGTAAATATGGCAAAAGGTAAAAAAGATTTTGATTTCCTTGTTTACTTAACTCGTAAAGCAAAAATTGAGGATAGGCATCTTGGAAAATCAACCAATTTCCTCTTTCAAGAAACATAAAAAATGAGCTTTGCTCATCTTTCGAAAATAATCTTGAAAGGAAGCCTCCTTTTAAATCAGTCATATTCCATCCGCCATTCCGTGATACCATATGCCCTAAAAATGCCCAATGAATTTCTGGGTGACGTTGATAAAAGTCTAAATATGCTTTTGTCCTCGTAATATTATTTTTATTTAATTTCTTTGTTTCAGACTCGATCCTTTGTATGAGCGCTGCTTCAGAGATTGATAGCTTCGGTAAATCGAGTGAGATTTTCCGCTGTTTTTTCTTTAATTCTTTCCTGATGATGATTTGTGCTTCAGATAGTCTATCTAATGTTTTGTTTTTAAAAAGTTTGCTAATGATGTGAATTCCTCCTCTGATGTATTCTCTTTCTTTTTGCTGAATATGTATTGGTAAAGTGAAACTTCAGTGAGAGGATGGATAAGGATGACTAGAAGTGTATCAGATGGAATGATGCTCCTTATTGAAAAATTAATGAAAGATCAATCTCCAGACGGATCTTGGAAATATCCATTTGAAACAGGAATTTCTACCGACTGCTATATGATCATTTTATTAAGAACATTAGAAATAGATGATGAGATTTTAATAAAACAGCTGACGGAACGAATAGTAAGCAAGCAGGAGGCAAATGGAGCATGGAAGTTGTTTCATGATGAGGGGAATGGTAATTTATCCATTACAATTGAAGCCTACTATGGACTCAGCTATTCTACCTATATCGATAGAAAGGATCCAAGATTAATAAAGGCAAAACGATTTATTTTAGCCAACGGAGGAATCGAGAAGTCACATATGTTGACGAAATTAATGCTGGCGATCACGGGTCAATTGAAATGGCCAACCTTTTTTCCATTACCGCTTGAGCTAATTTTGCTTCCACCAGCATTTCCTATTAATTTCTACAGTTTTTCCGTTTTTGGAAGAGCCAATTTTACACCATTGATGATTCTTGCTGACAGAAAATTTTCTTTGCAAACAGATAAAAGTCCAAACGTATCAGATTTATTCGTAAGCAAGGATCGGGCAATGAGCGAGGATCCATTTCGCTTTAAGGAGTCTAAAGAATGGTGTTCATTATTTTCTCATTTGAAAGCAAGCATTGAACGGTTAATTGGCATTCCGAGCGACATTCACAAGCTTGCGGTTGAACAGGCTAAGCAATATATGCTTAATCGGATTGAGCCAGATGGTACATTTTACAATATTTTTAGCTCCACCTTTTTAATGATCTATGCCTTATTATCTTTAGGTTATGAGAAAACGCATTCGACGATTGAAAATGCAGTGAACGGATTAAAAGGAATGATTACTGAAATAAATGGGTTGCCACATATGCAATATACGACAGCAGAAATTTGGAACACTTCTTTAATTAATTATGCCTTATTAGAGGCAGGCGTTTCCCCACAGCATCCAATGGTCAAAAAGGCAAATCAATTTTTAATCGATCGCCAGCATTACAAATTTGGCGATTGGATTGTTCATAATCCAACTCGTTTTCCTGGGGGATGGGGCTTTCAAGAATGGAATACAATTCAGCCAGATGTTGATGATACAACAGCAACATTGAGAGCTATCAGTAAAAACGGTATGAACGATTCTCATTTTATTCAGTCATGGGAAAGAGGGCTTCAGTGGGTTTTATCGATGCAAAATGAAGATGGTGGCTGGCCAGCCTTTGAAAGAAATACGGACAGCAAACTATTAAAAAAACTGCCAATCGAAAAAGCAAAATTTATTGTCGCCGATCCAGCTGCGGCAGATTTAACGGGGAGAACGTTAGAATTCCTCGGCAATTTTGCCAATTTAAAGAGTATTCATCCAAAAGTTCATGATGGAATTCATTGGCTGTTCCGAAATCAGGAGGCAGATGGATCTTGGTATGGACGGTGGGGAATTTGTTATCTATATGGAACTTGGGCTGCAATTACTGGATTAATAGCTGTTGGCACCACCCCGCAAAATCAAGCTATTTCGAAGGCAGTTAAATGGTTAAATCAGATTCAAAATGAGGATGGCGGCTGGGGAGAAGCTTGTAAAAGTGATATAGAAGGTAAATATATTCCGCTTTATGAAAGCATCCTTACGCAAACAGCATGGGCAGTAGATGCGTTAATCGCTGCTTCAGATGAGCCGACTCGAGCCATTAAGAAAGGAATGAAATTTCTGCTGAATAAGATTGAAAACGAGGATTGGACAACTGATTATCCGGTAGGTCAAGGAATGGGGGGAGATTTTTATATTCATTATCACAGTTATCGATATATATTTCCGTTACTAGCATTCTCTCATTATAAGCGTAAATACTTTGATGAATAAATTATTATAAAATATAATTCTTTTAAATTTTTTTATCAAAATATGCCAGTTTAATGGTAAAATAAGTGGTATGACATTTAATTAGTATAGGAGGATTAGTATTTGGATACAAAATTTCGAAAACCAAAAAGCATTGGTGAAATTCTCGATCACACATTTAGCTTGACGAAAAATAGATTTTCAGACTTTTTTTTAATTTTGCTTATTTTTATGGGACCTGTTTATTTAGTTCAAGCAATGATTAGTCTTTTATCGGGTGTGAGTTTTTTTCGTGAGGCAGGGAAAGGACAATTGTGGTTCGAGCAAATCGTAAATGGATTTGTCGAAAGCGACGACCTTTACGTCAATGCCCTTGGGGTCAGCTTTGGGGTTATCATTACAGCTATTCTTAGTTTGATTTTTTTTCCGCTTGCAGAAGCGGCTGTTCTTCTTGCAATTAATCATCTTCGCAAACAGGAAGAATACACGGTCGGCTCTGTCATTAAAGAAGCCTTTTCGCGTTTTGGACCAATCGTAGGCAGTAGTATTTTATTTGCGATTATTCTCTTTAGTATTATCTTTATTCCGATTTTAATGATTATACTGACTGGTGTTTTCGGTGGAATGGCTGATCCGATAATTGGTATTATTCTAGGGATCATCCTTTTTCTCGGCTTTGCTATTTTAATTGGTTATTTAATAACTCGTTGGAGCTTTTATTTTGGTTCTGTCGTTATTGATCGAGAAGCACCAGGATTAACAAGAAGCTGGAGGCTAACCCAAGGACGCACATGGATTTTGATAGGCATATATATTATTTTTTATTTAATTAATGGCACCATAGGCACTACCGTTGAATTCACGTTTGCCCTTTTTCTTGGGAATAGCGTATTATTGTCGCTAATTGTAAATGTAGTCTCTCTGCTTACAAAGATGCTTTTCACTGTTGGCTATGCTGTAATGTATCTTGATCTTAAACTACGCAATGATGCGGATGATTTAAAGGAAATGATTGGTGACTATAAATCTATTTGAAAATGTGTTTAAGCTAGGTGATGAATGATGCTAGATGAAACGACTGCAAAGGATAAGCTACATGAAATTTTAACCCGAAATGAATATCAGGATTATTATAATGAACATCAAAGTATTTTCGCCATTTGGTGGGAAAAGGCAAAAGCATGGATTGGAGAACAATTACTTAAGTTATTCCCATCATTTAAAACAGTAGAAACGACTGCTAGCTCGCTATTGATTACTTTTATCATTATTGGCATTGCCCTACTTGCGTTCATTGCCTTTCTTTTGATTCGTAATAGTAGAAGAAGGAAACGATTTAAAGAGAAAAAAATACTGCAATCTGTCGAGGAGATAAATTGGTCATTCGAAAGACATCTTACTGAAGCGAGAAAATTAGAGGAACTTGGAGATTTCACGAAATCGACGCGGCATTTATTTCTCGCTATTCTTCTTTATTTTCATGAAAAGAAATGGCTAGAAGCGAGAATTTGGAAAACAAATTGGGAGTATTATGAAGAGCTAAGAAAGGTAAATAAACAATGGGCTGGAAACTTCTATCATTTAGCCATTCTTTTTGATGGGGTTACTTATGGTGGTTATGAAGTTCAGCAGGAAGAATACGAGAAGTTTCAGAAAGAAGTTATGGTTTGGCTAAATGAAATGCGCAATGAGCTGGAAGCAGAGACTTAAAAGGAAGGAGGAATAGAATAATAGTGCAAAAATCAAAATCAAATCGACAAGCTTGGCTATGGCTGACATTCCTTCTTATCCTTTTTATGCTTATTAGCTATTTTTTCCTTTCTAAAGCACCAAAGCAGTACCCACAGTATGTTTCAGAATCACCATCTCCTACTGGTGTAAAAGGGTTCTATTCATTTTTGCACGAGGAAAGGGACACAGAAAGGTGGGTTCACTCACCTAATCTATTGAAGAGTGGGGAAGTAGGACAAGTTCTTCTTCTTGTTGAGCCTTTCTTTATCCCTGATCAAACAGAAATGAATGCCTATCAAAATTTTATGGAAGCGGGAAATACGATTCTCTTATTTATGAATAATCCAAAAGGGATGTTTAATTTAGAAACGGAAATAAATTTAGCAAATGGGGGAACAAAAGCAGTATTTAACAATAATAAGGATAGACGATATCATGTTGAAATAAACAGTTCTACAAGGCTACAAGCAAATAAAGAGGATGAAGCTTTATTAAAGGATCGGGATGGAATCATTGCTTTAAAGCGAAACTATGGAAAAGGGCAATTGATTGCTTCCGTTACACCTGAATGGCTCATGAATGGCAAGCTTGAAACAGCTGATCATATACCTCTACTCCTTTCATTAGTAAATGAAGGAAATGGACAACGATTTATTTTCGATGAATATGTTCATCGTGGACAAAACGCTCCAACAGCTGTGACAATTTACCCAAAATGGTTTCTGCTTATCTTCTTACAAGGATGTTTATTGCTTCTCTTGTTCCTTTGGGTGAAAGGAAAGAGATTTGGACCAATCTTTATCCTAAGAGAGGAATCAGTCCGTTTTAGTGATGAAGGATTAAAGGCTTTGGCTGCATGGTATATAAAAGGGAAGCGATATCAAGATTCGTTATTGATTCAAGCAAATTTTGTCAAACAGCTTATGCATGAGCGCTGGGGAATTTCACTAAATAGCGATTGGGATGAACGAGCGGATCTTTTTAAGCGCAAGGGAATAAAGCTCGCATCAACGAATAACATGATCCTTCTCAATGATTTAAAGCTTGTTTTGGAAAAAGAAAAGGTAAGTAAGCAAGAATATTTGCTTTGGTCGAAAAGGCTAGATCGAATAAGGAAAGAGGTGGAGGAAGGATGAATGAACAACTAACATCCTTATTAGAAAAATACGAGGAGCGGATTATCGGGCAAAGTACGAATATAAGACTGCTTTTATCTGCAATTTTGTCTGGAGGACATGTATTACTTGAAGGTGTGCCTGGGACAGGGAAAACACAAATGGTGAGAACGCTTGCAAATCTTCTTGGAGGGGACTTCAATCGCATTCAATTTACACCAGATTTATTGCCGAGTGATATTACAGGAAGCACGATATTTAATATGAAGGAGAGCTCATTTCAAACGTTGAAAGGGCCGATTTTTACGAATATTCTTTTGGCTGATGAAATTAATCGCACGCCAGCAAAAACACAGGCAGCTCTTCTTGAGGCGATGGAGGAGAAGCAAGTAACGATTCAAGGCGAAACCTATCCATTACCTGATGTTTTCTTTGTCGTTGCTACCCAGAACCCACTTGAGTTTGAAGGTACATATTCCTTGCCAGAAGCACAACAGGATCGATTTTTATTTAAATTGCAGATCAATTTCCCGTCTTTTTCTGAAGAAAAGGAAGTATTAAAAAAGATAATTGAGAATCGCTTTGGTGCAAGTTTCACTTCTACACAACTTGATATGAATCAATTTCTTACTATTAGAAAAGAAATTGAACAAGTAACAGTTGAAGAAAAAGTATTAGACTATATTATGCAACTAGTTAGAAAAACACGTGACACAGAATCAATTCGTTACGGAGCAAGTACGAGAGCAGGGATTTCAATTGGCAAAGCGGGGCAGGCATGGGCTTATCTTGCAGGCAGGGATTATGTAACGCCTGATGATATCAAGATGGTAGCCAAACCGGCACTTAGACATCGTCTTCAACTATCTCCGCATGTAGAATTGGAGGGTGTAACCGTTGACCAAATCATTGAAGAGCTTGTGGGGTCGATTCCTATTCCAAGATAGGGGAATTGTCCCGACATCAAGGTTATTAGTCCTTTTTCTTATCTTAACGATTTGTCTTGTATTTGGGACTTTAATCGATGTATCATGGGGATTTATAATCATTATTAATATCCTTCTCTTTCTTATTAGTCTCATTGATTTATTCTTTTCACCGCGAAAGAAAGAACTTAGCTTTGAACGGATCATCCAAGAGAAAATGGAAAGAGGACTTCCTTATACTGTATCAATAAAGGTTGTTAACTCGTCTGCCTATGCATTTTCTTACCGAATGATTGATGGACTTCCTGATTCCTTTACGAATAACTTTCCACTTCTCGGAGTTGTCAATCAAGATTCAACGGTGTTAGTAAAGTATGAAACAGAGGCGACAAATAGAGGAAACTATGAAATTAAGAAGATCTATTTCCGTTATGCAAGCTTGCTACGACTATGGGAGAAACAAATAACCGTTACTCTTGAAAGTGTGGTAAAAGTTATTCCTGATATGACGGAGACAAAGCAATATTTAGAAAATGCCCAGAGATTTTTACTTTACGAAGGAATGAAAATCCGCAAACAGCAAAGTGGTGTAGGTGAATTTGCCAAAATTAGAAGCTATGTTGTTGGAGATGATCCACGTAAAATAAATTGGCGACAAACAGCAAAGCTGCAAGAAGTGATGACAAATGAATTCGAACCCGAGCATGGAAAGTATATTACAATATTAATTGATTGTGGAAGAATGATGGGGGCAGAGCTGAAAAAAGGAAATCGGCTTGAAAAAGCGCTAGAAGCCGCCCTTACAGTAACAGCTGCTGCATTAAAAAAGGGAGATTATGTATCTGTCATTGCTTTTTCAAAAGATGTAAAAGTATTTGTTCCACCAGCTAAAGGAATGGCACATTTACAAACGATCCTTCATTCAATCTACAATCTAAAAGTAGATGCTGCTGAGTCTAATTATGCGGCAGTTCTTACTTACTTGGAAGTAATGCAAAAAAAACGCAGTCTTCTTCTTTTATTTAGCGATATTGGTATTTTTCTTTATGAGGAAAGTGCACTTCTCTATTTAAAACGGCTTCGACAAAGACATTTATTTCTTATGATCGGAATCGAGGATGAGCTGATTCAGAAGAGAGTGAAAGATGAACCTACTACGGTACAGGATTCAATGGTGAAAAGTATCGCCCAACAACAAATTCTTATTAAAAAGCGGGAAAAAAGCAAATGGGAGGGTCTCGGCCTCCAAATGGTGGAGGCGAGAGAAGAAAATTTAGCCATCATAGCGATTTCTTATTATATTGATATTATGAATCGAAATATACTATAGCTTGATTTTTCATTAATAGTTGTTTACCGATTATAAGATAGAGAATTAAACCAATGACAGTTAAAAACGCTACTAAATACTTGGCTTCTAAAGAAATCGCAGCTGGTGTAATAAAACCTTCAATTAAGCCAGCAATGACAAACAATGGAATTGTCCCTAGCAATAGCTGAACGGATCTTCTTGCATGAATCTTTAATTGGTAACTCCTTGATAGATTACCTGGAACGACGAGCTTATAGCCCATTAACAAGCCTGCACCACCCGCGATAAAGATCGCTGTAAGCTCGATCATTCCATGAGGAACAATATAAGCCCAGAAATCATACGTTTTATCATAATGCCAAAACAGAGCGGCAAGTGCACCAATAATAATGCCGTTATAGATTAATAAATAGACTGTTAATATCCCAAATGTTATTCCACCAGCAAATGCTAAAATCGCAACTTGGATATTGTTCGTCATAATACTTGCTGACATTAACGATGAATCAACCGCTCCATCACTACTTCCAAGCTGGTCGGGATTAACAGCTCCAGAAATTTCAGCTGGCAAGATTGAATAAAGATGAAGTGGGTCATTCATGACGGAAATGAAGCTACCAAGTGCCCCAATCATAAACAGAATCATCGCAATGATGACAAATTTCCATTGCTCTAACAATAAGCCGATAAATTTCGTGCTAAAAAAATAGCGAATTTGTTTAAAGCTCGTCATCTGATCCTTATACAATAGATTATGAGACTTAGCAACTAGCTCATTCAAGTATAGGGTTACTTCTTCATGCGGAAAAAATGTTTGACTGTACGAAAGATTTTGTGCAGCCTTTTTATATAAGCGGTTGAATTCATTCATGTTATTGCCTGTAATTGCTTTTTTACTCTTGTTTAATCTGATCATTAAATCTTCAAGCAACTTCCAATCTTCTCGATGCTGCTTGATAAATTGTTTAACATTCATTATGGCACCTTCTTTTCATTCTTTAAAAAGATCAATTATCCTTATTATAGTAATTTTACAGATAAATAGGAATAGGGTTAGACAACATAGAAATGAGGTTATTTAGTTGAAACAAGATTCTGTCGGCATAAAAACACCTGAGTATGTATCGCTTCAGTTTCAGCTCGCTGGATTAGGGAGCAGGGCAGCAGCTTTTATTATCGATCAATTAATCTTAACAGTAGTAAATATATTATTCATCATTTTATTATTTCTCATCCTCATCGGGAAACCAAGTATGAATAATTTCCTTTTTTTTGACATGGATTCTGTCATGATTGCAGTAGCGATCATCGTCATCTTCCTTTTAAATTGGGGTTATTTTTTTGCATTTGAGTATTTTTCTGGTGGAAAGACAATTGGGAAGAAAATCATTGGCATTCGTGTCATTCAAGAAAATGGACATAGTATTACATTGCTATCAAGCTTTATTCGTAATCTTCTGCGAATCATTGATTCTTTGCCAGTAAACTATTTCCTTGGCATTATCATGATTTTTTTTCATCCAAAGCATAAAAGATTAGGAGATCTCGTTGCTGGTACGATTGTTGTTCACGAAAGGAAAATAAAAAAGGAACGCTCACCACTTGAAAAGGAAATGGAGAAAAGAGGGCTTGCCAAAGATGATCTCGTAATAGATGATTCAATGCTTAAGTCATTTGGAACAAAGGAATGGAAGTTGCTTCAACTGTATTGCAGCCGTTTCCTGCAATTACCGTTACATGAAAGACGCGAGTTGACGAATGAAGTTGCTGCGATCGTTTGCGCAAAAATAAATTTAGACTTTCAAGGAAAAAGCGAGAAAGAATTAGAAGATATGCTGCTCGTTCTATATTTAATCGTTCGAGAGGATTTTGAAATTTAATGTAAAAATAAATTTTTTAGAAAGGACTTGTAAAATTCAGAAAATTCTTGTAAACTTAAATAAATTCTTCGCCCTATCTACTAAAAAACGGTAGAAGGAAGGGAAGGATTGAATAAAAACCATTTTTTATTTCTATGATAGAGATGATGTGTCATTCTCTTTACCTTGACTGATAAGATTCCACGTCCATCCTTTGCAGGTTGGTTCTCATGGATCATGTAGCCAGTCCTTACCACAGTATTGTGATAGGGCTGGCTTTTGTTGTTTTTAGAAGAATGTTTTTTGGAAAGGAGGAGTAAGATGAGTGGTGCGCTAGAAGGCTTGAAGATTCTCGATTTAACAAGGGTGCTTGCAGGTCCATATTGTACGATGATTTTGGCGGATCTTGGTGCCGATGTGATTAAAGTAGAGGCTCCGGGAGGAAGTGATGAGACGAGGAGCTGGGGACCGCCCTTTATGAACGGTGTAAGTGCTTATTATCTATGTGCAAACCGTAATAAAAGGAGCATCACCGTAAATTTAAAGACAGAAGATGGCAGGGAAATCGTTCGAGAATTAGTAAAAGAAGCAGATGTTCTCATCCATAATTTCAAGACGGGGTCAATGGAAAAATGGGAGCTTGATTATCATTCTTTACAATCAATCAACCCGAAGCTTGTGTATTGCTCGATAACGGGTTTTGGTGAAACAGGACCATACAAGCACTTGCCTGGATATGATTATATTATTCAAGGGATGAGCGGCTTAATGAGTATTACAGGAAGTGAGGAAAGCGGTCCATTGAAAATTGGTGTCGCCATGGTTGACATTTTGGCGGGTTTATATTCAGTTATTTCGATTGAAGCGGCTTTATTGGAAAGAGAGAAATCAGGAAAAGGACAGAAAATTGATATCTCTCTCTTAGATTCTGCTGTTAGTTCCTTAGTGAATGTCGCTAGTAATTACTTAATTTCTGGAAATGTTCCACAAAGATTAGGAAATAATCACCCGAATATTGTTCCTTATTCAACCTTTAGGGCAATGGATGGTGAATTGATTATTGCTGTAGGCAATGATCGCCAGTTCGTTTCCTTATGTGAAGTGATTGGTATGGCAGAAATCGCTGAGTTCGATCATTTTCGAACAAATGAGGTGAGAGTAAAGAATATTCAAGAACTCACAACCATGATTGAAGGTCGACTTCTATTAAAAAGAGTTGAGGAATGGATGCAGCTTTTTTCTGAGAGCAATATTCCTTGTGGCCCGATTCAAACAATGGATCAAGTGTTTACACATCCACAAATTATTGCGCGTGATATGGTCATTCATACGAATCATCCTGAAGCAGGACCAATTAAATTAGTGGGCTCACCAATAAAATTATCAAGAACAAAGGTGAGTGTGGATCGCCACCCTCCGCTACCAGGAGAACATACGGTTGAGATTCTTCAGCAAGCAGGATTTTCAGAAGAAGAAATTGCTCATTTTGAAAAAAAGAAAATTGTTTAACTTGATATTTAATCTGGCAAGAAAAGTTTAAAAAAAAGTGAAAAGAGGGATTTAGATGAATTTCGAATTATCAGAGGAACAAATAATGTTAAGAAAAATGGTGCGAAGCTTTGTTGACAAGGAGATTCTTCCTCATATTCAAAAATGGGATGAAGAAGGGGGATTTGACCCGAAGATTTTGGATCAACTAGGTGAATTAGATCTAATGGGAGTTTGTATTCCAGAGGAATATGGCGGCAGCGGCATGGATTATAATTCCCTTGCAATCGTCTGCGAGGAGCTTGAAAGAGGAGATACTGCTTTTCGAACAGCTGTTTCCGTTCATATTGGTTTAAATAGTTTAACATTATTACAATGGGGAACAGAGGAGCAAAAGAAGAACTATCTCGTTCCACAGGCGAAAGGTGAAAAGATTGGCGCATTCGGTTTAACAGAGCCTGGAGCTGGCTCTGATGTTGTTGCCCTTTCAACGACAGCTGTTAAGGACGGGGAGGATTACATTCTTAATGGTTCAAAAACATGGATTTCATTATGTGATATTGCTGATCATTTCCTTGTATTTGCCTATACGGATAAATCAAAAGGTCACCATGGTATTTCTGCATTTATTGTCGAGCGTACAATGCCAGGCTTTTCTTCAAAAGCGATTAAAGGGAAGCTCGGCATTCGAGCAGGAAACACAGGCGAGTTGTTTTTTGATCAATTAAGAGTACCAAAGGAAAATTTGCTTGGCAAAGAAGGGGAAGGCTTCAAAATTGCCATGTCAGCGCTTGACAATGGGCGGTTTACTGTTGCGGCAGGAGCAGTTGGATTAATTATGGCAAGCTTAGAGGAAAGTGTTAACTATTGCCATGAGCGGAAGACGTTTGAAAAGGAAATCGGAAGGCACCAGCTTGTCCAGCAAATGATTGCCAATATGGAGGCTGGTTTACAAATGAGCCGTTTATTAGTTTATCGTGTTGGCGAATTGAAAAATCAAGGAAAACGCAATACGAGAGAAACATCATTGGCGAAATGGCAGGCCTGTGATTTTGCCAATAAGGCCGCTGATGATGCTGTCCAAATTCATGGGGCATATGGCTATTCCAGCGAATATCCAGTAGAACGCTTCCTGAGAAATTCTAAAGCACCTGTCATTTATGAAGGAACACGAGAAATTCATACGATTATGCAAGCCGAATATGTTCTTGGCTATCGCGAAGACAAACCATTAAGCAGCATTTTGCCAGCATGGCCATATGGCCATATGAGCATAGTGAAAATATGGTGAAAAGCTAATATTTTGCTGCATATTTCCTTCCAGAAATGCCTTTTTATAATACCCTCACTTCCTACTTAAGGAAGTGAGGAAAAAACTCTCGGGGATGGGAGTAATCTAGACGAAAAATGGGGGAATGAAATGTCACAGAAAAATGAGTTTTCAAGAGTTCTATCTCGGGCTGATGTCATTGTTTTAGCATTTGGTGCGATGATTGGCTGGGGCTGGGTTGTATTATCTGGAGATTGGATTTTGAAAGCTGGTGCAGCTGGTGCGATCATTGCTTTCTTAATCGGGGGTATTATGGTAACGTTTGTTGGCTTAGTTTACTCAGAACTAACAACCGCATTGCCAAAAACAGGTGGTGCTCATCATTTTGCCCGAGAAGCACTCGGTTCAAAGGCGGCATTTATCGTATCTTGGTCGATTTTACTAGGTTATATATCAGTTGTTGCATTTGAAGCAGTTGCACTTCCAACAGTTATTGAATATATCTTTCCAAATTATCAAGTAGGGTATATGTGGACAATTGCTGGCTGGGACGTTTATCTTTCCTGGGTAGCTGTCGGGATGATTGGCTCGATCATCGTTACTTTGATTAACTGGATTGGTGTAAAGCAAGCAGCAGTTCTTCAACTAGTCTTGACTCTTTTATTAGTAATTGTCGGTTTAAGTTTAATTTTCGGTTCAGCAATCGGCGGTGATGTAAAAAATTTGTCTCCACTTTTTACGGGTGGGGTAGCTGGTATTATGGCAGTCATGATCATGACTCCGTTTATGTTTGTCGGTTTTGATGTAATTCCGCAAATGGCAGAGGAAATGAACATCCCTAAAAAAACAGTCGGAAAAATTCTCCTTTTATCAGTCGGCTTAGCTGTCTTTTGGTATATATTCATCATTCTCGGCGTGTCATTGTCATTAAATGATAGCAAACTTCAAATTGCAAGTCTTCCAACTGCTGATGCAATGGGGGCTATATTCGGCTCTGCAGTCTTTTCAAAAATTTTAATCCTTGGAGGAATCGCAGGAATATTAACGAGCTGGAATGCATTTATTATTGGTGGAAGCCGTGTTATGTATGCAATGGCCCAAGAAGGGATGCTGCCGAGCTGGTTTGGTAAATTACACCCTAAATATAAAACCCCAGGTAATGCAATTTTCATCATTGGATTACTAGCAACTCTAAGTCCTCTTCTCGGGAGACCTGCGTTAGTATGGCTTGTCGATGCTGGTGGTCTTTCAATTGTAATCGCTTACTTTATCGTTTCCGTATCATTTGTTGTGCTTCGTAAAACACAGCCAAAATTGGAACGACCATTTCGTGCAGGAAAAAGTAATATTGTTGGTATTTTAGCAACAATATTAAGCATAGGGTTTATTATTCTCTATATGCCAGGCATGCCAGCTTCACTAGTATGGCCATATGAGTGGGTTATTTTTGGAGTTTGGTGGATATTGGGTTTTTTCTTTATCATTCAGATTCCAAATTTGAAAGATACAAAAACACAGCAAGTAGCTGAACAAACTATTACGAGGAGTGAATAAAAATGATCAAAACTGATTTACTAGAAATGTTAATCGATCTTGACAAGAAACACTTCATCCACCCAACGTCTTCTTTAAAACAGCAACAAGATAGTGGTGCGCCGTTTATATTTACGAGCGGATCAGGAGTATATTTGACTGACATAACAGGGAAGAAAGTGTTAGAAGGAATGTCTTCCTTATGGAATGTAAATGTAGGATATGGCCGCAAGGAACTTGCAGAAGCAGCATATGAGCAAATGTCAAAGCTTGCATTTACAAATTCCTTTTCATCGATGAGCAATGAACCTGCGATCCGTCTAGCCGCAAAGCTAGCGGAAATGACACCTGGCAACTTAAGCGGCGTGTTTTTTACGTCAGGGGGCTCGGAATCAAATGATACATCATACAAGCTCGCAAGATATTATTGGAAAATAAAAGGGCTTCCTAAAAAAACAAAGATCATTTCAAGAAAGAAAGGGTATCACGGTGTTAATATTGGTGCTACTAGTGCCACCGGAATTACACCTTTTCAAGAGATGACATCCTCTTTAGCACCTGATTTTCTTCATGTTGATACATTTTCGACGGAGGAGCTACGGGAATGTATTGCAAAAAAGGGAGCAGAAAATATCGCTGCTTTCATTGCGGAGCCCGTTCAAGGAGCTGGTGGTGTGAATATTGCTCCAAATGGTTATTTTCAAGAAGTTAGAAAAATCTGTGATGAAAACAATATTTTATTGATCGCAGATGAAGTGATTACCGGATTTGGACGGACGGGAAAAATGTTTGCCTGTGAGCATTATGGTGTTGTTCCAGATATGATGCTGCTTGCGAAAGGAATTACAAGTGGTTACATTCCTTTAGGGGCTGTTATCGTCACGAGCCAAATTCATAAGGAGCTTGTGGAACATTCTGAAGGTGTGCTGCTTCATGGCTATACGTATAGCGGACATGCAACAGCATGTGCGGTCGCATTGAGAAATATAGACATTATTGAAAATGAAAACTTAGTAGAGAACTCACGCTTAATGGGGCAGGAATTGCTAAATGGATTTTATGAGCTACAGAAAGAATTCAAGTTCATTGGTGAGGTAAGGACTTTAGGATTAATCGGGGCAATTGAAATGATGGATCCAATCACAAATAAGAGATTCCCTAGCCATCTAGCGCCTAAAGTAAGTGCAGAAGCTGCGAAAAGAGGCCTTATTATTAGAACTGTTGTCTTTGAAGGAATGGATACAGTTGTATTTTCTCCTCCGCTAATTATGAATAAACAAGAGGTTGACGAACTGCTTTCAATATTACGTGAATCACTCTTAGCTGTTCAAAGCAGTTTGTCATAAATTATTGATATGAAATATGTATCAAGCGGAATAGTAAATTAACAAATATGGGGCTGCCTCGAACGAGGAGTCAACTAAGGCAGCCCCAATTAGTAAGAAAAACTAGTTTGCTGGTTTCAAAGCTTCGTATTGTTTATAAAGATCCTTTAGTGCCGCGATCAAGGCATTGTTTGCTTTTCCTAAGTACCCTTCTTTTAGCTGTTCAAGTGGTTTATCAATCCCATTTTTTAAGCTATGCCCTTTTAATAGCGTAGAAATATAATTTCTTCCATGTTCAGTAGCAAGTGTACAAGAAGCATGAACAATCACGCCGTAATACTTATCAATTTCCGCTGTTATTGTTAAAGTTTCAAACACATTTCTTGCTGCCATTCCTGCTGGTAATTTAGCATGGCCAGCAATAAAGATTGTATTCATCTCATCTCTCCCACAGAAAAATATTTATATATTTAGAATAATATAAAATGACCAACTTGTTAATTAATAATCTACTTTTTCTGAAAATTGCACACAATAGAGAGTATTTTATTAGAGAATGGGATGGAGGTGGTGGTGTGAAAGATTAAATATTAATACGTTTGCATTTTTAATTATTTGTTCAGTTACGCTTTTTAAATTCTGAATATTACCAATAGTCAGTATCAAATTGAGTTTATAATTATTTTGTTAGAGGGGGTAAATCAATGAAACAAACTAGACTTGCCATTGATGTAGGTGGAACTTTTACCGATGTATTTAGTTTCGATGAAAAAACAGGTGTTGCTACAGTAACAAAAACAGCGTCGACCCCATCGAAGCCAGAACAAGGAATCCTAGATGGGATTGAAAAGGCACAATTAAAAGGTGAGGACATTAAATTGTTTTCTCACGGAACGACGGTAGGCACCAATGCCTTAATAGAACGAAAACTTCCTAAAACAGCTTTAATCACAACGAAGGGGTTTCGTGATGTCCCTGAAATTCGTAGAGGAACGAAATTAGATTTATGGGATGCGTATAAAGATACAGCTAAACCATATATCCAGAGACGTGATCGATTTGAAATTAATGAAAGAATTGATTATTCAGGAAATGTTTTAGTCGAGGTAGATGAAGAAGAAGTACGTAATCTTGCAAAAAAATTAGCAAAAAGAGGAACAGAATCAATTGCAGTATGTTTTATAAATGCGTATGTAAGTGGGAGTAATGAAAAAAAGGTAAAAGATATCCTTTATGAAGAACTACCAGATGTTTATATAAGTATCTCTAGTGAAGTTTTGCCCGAAATTTTCGAACACGAACGGATGAGTACAACAATTATTAATGCAGTATTAGGACCAATTATCAGTAAATATATTTCAACTTTAGAAGGAGAGATGAAATTAAAGGGCTACGAAGAAGATATTCTTGTTTTACATTCAGGTGGTGGAGTGATGACTTCGACAACTGTTCCGCGGTATGCAGCAAGAGTTGCTAGTTCAAGGATTGCTGCTGGTGCAATTGCTAGTAAGCATATCGCCAAACTATGTGGTTATAACAATGCCATTGGGCTTGATATGGGAGGAACAAGCACAGATATTTCTCTTATGTTTGAAGGGGATATAAGGATTACGAAGGAATGGTATATCGAATATGGATATCCTATTGGTTTTCCAAGTATAGAAATTTTAACGATTGGTGCAGGCGGTGGAAGCATTGCATGGAGGGATGAAGGGGGATCATTACGAAATGGACCGCAAAGTGCGGGGGCAATCCCAGGACCAGCCTGCTATCAAAATGGGGGAGAGGAACCAACGAATTCCGATGCTAATTTAGTTCTTGGTCGATTAGGAATCAATCTTCTAGATGGAAAAATGCAAATTAATAAAGAGAGAGCAGTTGAAGCGGTAGAAAAGATAGCAAAAGAATTCAATTATTCAGCTGTCGAAGCAGCGAATGCCATTATTGAAGTGGCTAATGCAAATATGTGTGATGCTTTACGATTAATATCAGTTAGAAGAGGCTATGACCCACGAGATTTTGCCCTTGTTGCTTTTGGTGGTGCTGGTCCATTGCACGGAGCATACTTAGCAAAGGCGATGGAAATTCCCACTGTTATTGTTCCGCCTCATCCAGGGGTCGCAGCTGCAATGGGATGCTTACTTGTTGACGTTCGTCATGATATCTCAAAAACATTTGTGAAAAACTTCAATCAAGTTACATTGGAAGAATTAAGTTTGGAATTTACAAGTATGGAAGAAGAGGCTGAACAACTGTTAGAAGAAGAGGGAGTAGAAAAGGAAAATATAACTTTAATGCGTTTTATTGAGATGAGATATAGCGGACAGTGGCGGTCACTTTCCATACCGATTAATGTAAAAGTGCAATCAATGGAAGATACACTTGAAGCTTTCCATCAGGAACATAAACGTGAATTTGCTTTCTTCGATCGTACTCAGGCTGTTGAAATTTATGGACTCTTATTAACAGCGATTGGAACTGTTCCTAAGCCGGATTTCCCTAAATATGGGCCATCTGGAAATCTTGAAGATGCTTTTAAAGAAGTAAGAGAAGTTTATTTTGATCATCAATTTATTCTAACAAAAGTATATGATCGGGAGAAAATCCCAGTATTTGCTGAAATAGAAGGACCGGCAATTATTGATCAGCTTGATACAACTACAGTCATTCCCCCAGACTTTATTGCTGCTGTTGATGAATATCGAAATATTATTATTACGTTAAAATGAGAAAGGAGTTTAGCAGATGAATGTAAATCATTATGCAGAACAAACGATGGAAAATCGTCTCGATCCAGTTACTTTTGAAGTATTGAAAAATGGTTTTATTAATTTAGTTGATCAAATGGCTGAACAAATATTAAGAACTTGTTATTCATTTGTTATTTACAATCGTGACTTTAGTTGTGCACTTTGTGATGCAGAAGGAAATACGGTCATGCAAGGTACTCAAGATATTTCCGTTCATGTAGGGACATTACATTTAACGGCTAAAGCAGTGCTAGAAGATTTTAAAGATGATATTCACCCTGGTGATGTTTTCTTAATTAATGATCCGTACCGTGGGGGGACTCATTTTAATGATACCCGTGTTGTGCTTCCAGTTTTTTTTGATGGGACATTAATTGCATTAATGCAAACAAATGGTCATTGGGCTGATATGGGTGGTTCAACACCCGGCTCATTTGATATCAATGCGAAAGAGCATTATGGAGAAGGAGTTCGAATTCCTCCAGTTCGTATTTATAGTAAAGGAATTTATTTGAAAGATGTTGTAAATGTATTAGCAGCAAACATGCGCGTCTCAGATGAAAGAATAGGGGATTTGCGTGCTCAAGTAGAAGCTGCAAAGGTAGGGGAAGGCCAGCTTCTTGATATTATTCAAAAGTATGGAATTGAAACTGTCCTTATCGCATTTGAAGAGGTTCAAGATTATGTAGAACGCTTGGCAAAGGTAAAGATTGCTTCATTGCCGAAAGGGACATGGCAAACAGTTGATTATATTGATATGGATCCTGAGATAGGGGACGGATTAATCCCAATTAAAGTGAAAATGACAATTACAGAAGAAGAAATTTTATATGACTTAACAGGCTCCCACCATTATATTAGTTGCTTTTTGAATGCTGGATTTGGCAGTTCATTATCTGCTACTTATGCGGGAACAAAAACATTTTTCCCAGAGATTCCACTGAATTCAGGCTTTTATCGAGTTGTTAAAGTAGTTTTGCCAGAGAACTCAGTTGTTAATGCCCCAGCACCCATTGCCGTTACAGGCTTTTGCTCAGGCTCTTATGAAAAAATAATGAATGCCTGTTTCGAATTATGGTCAAATATTATGCCGGAAAGAGCCATGGCATGTTCTTTCAATTTAGAGTATTTACTAATTGGTGGGACAGATAAAAGACATCATCATCATCATTATTTTATGTGGTATGACTGGATGGCTGGCGGTCACGGTGGTCGTAATGATCGGGATGGGGCGAATGCAACTTCACCAGTATTTGGCGTTGGTTTAAGTGTACAGCCTTGTGAAGGACAGGAAAGACTCTCGCCAGTTATTACAACAAAACACGAAATTATTACAGATTCGGCAGGGCCAGGTAAATATCGTGGCGGCTGTGGAGTTGAAAAAGGTGGGGTTTTATCTGAATTAAATAATGCTGTTATGTCTTATTGCTGTGATCGTGCGCGATCAGTTACGTGGGGAATTTTTGGTGGATTACCATCGTATCCACATGGGGCATGGCTTAATCCAGGGAAAGAAAATGAACAATATTTGGGAGCAATTTTTTCGAATGTAAAGGTGAAGAGCGGTGACTCCTTTGTTAGACCTTCTGCTGGTGGTGGGGGTTTAGGTGATCCTTTAGAAAGAGATCCTTTAGCTGTTATAGAGGATGTGATTGATGAATATGTTTCCATTGAGCGTGCAAGGAAGGATTATGGTGTTATCATCAAAGAAATTGATCGTGATATTGATTTATTTGAGGTTGATTATGAAGCAACAAACAATGAGCGGAACATGATTAGAAAATACCGTAAACAATGGCTAGAGGAAGATCCTTATCTTGTTGAACAGAAATTTCAAAATAATGAAATTGATAAATTGGATGTCATTCGAAAACACGGTGTGATCATTGATTATTCGTCTGAGAAAGTATTATTACAATCGACAAATCAATACCGTGAATCTATGAAATTACGTTCATTAGCTTATTGGAGTTAATGCGGGATAAATTATAGAAATGATTTTTTCCAATTAGAAGTTATCATACATAATAGTTGACCTGTAAATCTAGATTTCCTCTACATTTACAGGTCAACTATTATGTTAAAATACTATTTTTCTACGACAATCTTATTAAAATAAGAAATCTTTTATTCGATTCTTCTTTACTTTAACTTGAAAAAGGAGTTTAATAAGATAATATCATTAAATAGAGTTATAATTACCAACAATAATAATCTTCAGTAAATTCATTTTTGAGAAATTATGGAGGAATTTATCGTGGAAAATCTTAGAAGTAATATGATTAAAAAGGGATTCGATCGTGCGCCACATCGAAGTCTCTTAAGGGCTGCAGGAGTAAAAGAGGAAGATTTTGATAAACCGTTCATCGCAGTCGTAAACTCGTATATAGATATTGTACCAGGCCATATCCATTTACAAGAGTTCGGAAAAATAGTGAAGGATGCGATTCGCGAGGCTGGTGGTGTTCCTTTTGAAATGAATACAATTGGTGTTGATGATGGAATTGCTATGGGACATATTGGCATGAGGTATTCATTGCCAAGCCGAGAGATTATCGCCGATTCTGTTGAAACAGTAGTCGCTGCTCATTGGTTCGATGGAATGGTTTGTATTCCAAACTGTGATAAAATAACGCCCGGTATGTTGATGGCGTCGTTGCGTTTGAATATCCCGACAATCTTTGTTAGTGGTGGCCCTATGAAGGCTGGAGTTACACGCGAAGGAAGAAAAATCTCGCTTTCTTCTGTATTTGAAGGGGTTGGAGCCTATCAAGCAGGTATATTAGATGATGATGGATTAAAGGAACTAGAACAATTCGGCTGTCCAACATGTGGATCATGCTCGGGAATGTTTACAGCGAACTCAATGAACTGCCTTTGTGAGGCACTCGGTCTTTCGCTTCCCGGAAATGGAACGATTCTCGCCGTTTCACCAGAACGAAAGGAATTAGTGAAAAAATCTGCCAAGCAGCTCATGAATTTAATTAAAGCGGACATTAAACCCCGAGATATTGTGACGGAAAAGGCGATTGATAACGCATTTGCCTTAGATATGGCGTTAGGTGGTTCAACTAATACGGTTCTCCATACTCTTGCGCTTGCAAATGAGGCAGGGATTGACTATCCAATTGAAAGAATCAATGAAGTTGCCAAAAGAGTGCCACATCTTGCGAAACTAGCACCAGCATCTGATCATCATATTGAAGATTTGCATGAAGCAGGTGGTGTTACAGCAGCCTTATATGAATTGTCGAAAAAACGAGATGCCCTTCATCTTGATGCATTAACGGTAACGGAGAAAACATTAGGAGAAAATATCGCTGGCTATGAAGTAAAGAATCATGAGGTGATTCGTCCTATTGATAAGCCATATTCTGAAAAGGGTGGGCTTGCTGTATTATTCGGGAATTTAGCACCAGCAGGAGCGATTATTAAAACAGGCGGTGTACAAAATGGAATCACACGTCATGAGGGACCAGCGATTGTCTTTGATTCTCAGGAAGAAGCATTAGTGGGTATATCTAAAGGGGAAGTGAAAGCAGGTCATGTCGTTGTGATTCGTTATGAAGGACCAAAAGGTGGCCCGGGAATGCCAGAAATGCTTGCACCAACCTCACAAATTGTTGGCATGGGACTTGGCGCCAAAGTAGCTCTTGTAACAGATGGTCGCTTCTCGGGTGCGTCGCGTGGACTATCGATTGGACATGCATCGCCTGAAGCTGCTGAAGGTGGTCCACTTGCCTTTATCGAAAACGATGATCATATTATCATTGATATTGAAAGCCGGTCAATGGATGTTCAAGTTTCTGAAGAGATTTGGGAAAAGAGGAAAACAAACTGGAAAGGTTTTGAGCCAAAGGTGAAATCCGGTTATTTAGCACGTTATTCTAAGCTTGTCACATCAGCTAGTACTGGCGGAGTTATGAAAATTTAAACGAGATCAGTGAGGGCTTTTCTGCTCACTGGTCTTTTTTTATCTAAAAAGCATTTTTCTTAAACGAGGGTCATATTTTCATAATTAGGGAGGTGATGACGTATAAACATTATCGGCAAAAGTGTGATTCGCAAAGAAGCCTTTGATAAGGTGACAGGAAAGGCCCAGTATACAGATGATCTTGAAACGAGAGGAATGTTATCTGCCAAAATATTAATTAGTCCTTATGCACATGCCTTAATCCAGTCAATTGATGATGCTAATGCCCGTCAAATTCCTGGAATTCGCGCGATTATATATGGAGAAAACCTTCCCCTTACTGGTGAAGATCTACAGGATCGGCCACCGATTGCCTTTGAACGTGTAAGGTATTATGGAGAAGTTGTCGCGATCGTTGTCGCTGATACCCCGATTATTGCCAAACGAGGGGTAGACGCAATTCATATCCAATATGAATTGCTACCAGTAGTGAATTCGCCAAGTGAAGCGCTAAAAGCTGGCGCCCCTCTTATCCATGAAAAGCTAGGCGAATATAAGAAGAAAGAAAAGATTTATCCAGAAATGGGAACAAATATCGCGAATCGAACAAAGATTCGAAAAGGAGATTATAAGAAAGGTTTTCTAGAAAGTGATGTTATTGTGGAGGAAGCTTATGCTTTCAATCCTTCAGACCATGTAGCAATGGAAACGAGATGCTCATTTGCACGGATTCATTCAGATGGAACGATTGAAATCACGACTTCTTCTCAGGCGCCCTATCGAATTAAAGCTTTAATGGAAGATTATTTCGGAGTTGAACAGGGGAAGGTTATTGTAAACACCCCGTTAGTAGGGGGAGCATACGGTGGAAAAGCCTCCATGCAAATAGAAATATTAGCTTACTTAGCATCAAAGGCTGTAGGTGGAAGACTTGTGAAGCTTCAATATAGCCGAGAAGAGGATATGATAACGGCTCCTGGGCATGTTGGTTTAGAAGCAAAAATTAAACTTGGAGCAACAAAAACCGGCTCTTTATGTGCCGCGGAAATTCTCTATTATTTTGATAGTGGAGCCTATTCCGATAAAGGGATTGATCTAAGTAGAGCGGCAGCAGTAGATTGTACGGGTCCATACCATATCGAACATATTTGGTGTGATTCATTATGTGTTTATACAAATCATCCTTATCCGGCCCCATTCCGTGGATTTAGCCATTCTGAATTATTATTTGCTTTTGAAAGAACGATGGACATACTTGCTAATGAGCTTGAAATAGACCCTCTTGAATTTCGCTTAAAAAATGCCATTTTACCAGGAAATACGACCCCAACACAAGTACTCCTCAACTCCAGCAATGTTGGAAATCTACCTAAATGCATAGCCCGACTGAAAGAATTAATCAATTGGGATGAAGGACAAATCGTAACAGTAGATGCACGGAAAATTAGAGCGAAAGGGATTAGTTGTATTTGGAAAACTTCTACGATTGACACAAATGCAAGCTCAGGCGTTATTTTAATCTTTAATGGAGATGGCAGTATCAATCTAATCTCCGGTGTGATTGAGATTGGAACGGGTACAAAAACAGTGTTAGCACAGATGCTAGCCGAAAAAATGAAAATGGATGTGAATAAAGTTCACGTTCAATTATCGATTAACACGGAGAGTACGCCCGAACATTGGAAAACAGTCGCAAGCCGCGGAACATTTATGGCAGGTAAGGCGTTATTAAATGCAGCAGACGATGTGATCAATCAATTGAAGGAGATCGCTTCAGTCATTCTCCGTGCCCCAAAAGAAGATCTAGAGGTCGGTTATGGAAAGGTTTTTTTAATAGATGATCCTACTACTTCAATTGATATTAAAAAAATTTGCTACGGTTATTCCTATCCGAATGGAACAACGATTGGTGGGCCAATTATTGGTCGGGGAACTTATACATTAAGGCATCTTACTCATTTAAATAAGGAAACAGGCTACGGAAAGCCCGGTCCAGAATGGACTGTAGGGGCACAAGGAATTGAAATTGAATTAAATACGAGGGATTTTACTTATCATATTCTAAAAGCCGTATCTGTTATTGATATTGGCAATGTTTTAAATCAAAAGGCTGCTGAAGGTCAAGTGATGGGGGCAATGAGTATGGGGTTAGCATTTGCAGCTAGGGAAACATTTTATTTCAATTCAGAAGGGATTGTTTTGAATCCACAATTAAGAACATATCGACCATTAAGGTATGGAGAGCATCCAATATATATTGTTGATTTTATCAAGACACCACAACTAGACGCACCATATGGGGCTCGAGGTGTAGGAGAACATGGAATACTCGGAATGCCAGCATCATTAGGAAATGCCTTGTCAACAGCCATTTCAGCAAAGTTAAATCATTTGCCGCTTATTCCAGAATTACTTTGGAAAGTAAAGAATGGGGGAGCTTCGAATGATTACGACGGATCTTGAATACTATAAGCCTACAAATATTCAAGAAGCAGTTGAAACATACTTTTCGGTAAAAAAGAGAAATAAACTACCAATGTATTATGCTGGCGGTACAGAAATTTTAACATTAGGCAGACTTAACATTGTTCAGCCAGATGCGATTATTGACATTAAAGGGATTGAGGAATGTAAGACATTTGATTATCTTCAGAATTACTTAATTACAGGCTCAACTGTTCCGCTGACTTTCGCTGAAGAAAAAGACCTTTTTCCACTATTAACGAAAACCGCTAGTGAAATTGCCGATCATACGGCAAGAAACAAAATTACGATAGGTGGTAATCTTTGTGGGCAAATTTATTATCGTGAAGCAATTCTCCCTTTTTTATTAACGGATAGCCTTATTGTAATTGGTGGATTGCAAGGGCTACAAACAACTTCGATTCACTCACTTTTTAATCCAAAGCTTCAGCTTGAAGATGGGCAGCTGCTCGTCCAATTATTGACGGAGAAATCGTACTTAAATCTTCCCTTTATTAGTATAAAAAAACGGCAGCAATGGAATACAGGCTATCCTCTATTAACAATTGCGACAGTAAAGATCAATCAGCAAATTAGATTTGCCTTTAGTGGATTATGTCCATTTCCATTTCGCTCGACTCAGATTGAGGATGTGCTAAATAATGCAAAGATTTCATATAATGAAAGAATTAATCATGCAGTCAAACAGATTCCTCGTCCAATTCTTGATGATGTAGAAGGGTCAG
Source organism: Bacillota bacterium (assembly GCA_023389895.1). GTDB lineage: Bacteria > Bacillota > Bacilli > Bacillales > Cytobacillaceae > Cytobacillus. Next base: position 6,542 of record JAEWDX010000350.1, on the reverse strand, counting down.
CAGAATATCGTCTATTTGTATTTAGAAATATGGTGATGGATATTTTAGTAGATATGGAGGGGAAATAAATGCAGGCACATAAATTTGAAGTTCCTTTAAATATTAATGGTGAAACTCATCTCGTTCCAATTAGGGCATCAGATACACTCCTCGATATTCTCAGAAGGGAGCTCGCCTTAACAGGTGCTAAACAAGGTTGTTTAAACGGTGATTGTGGGGCATGTACGATTATCGTTGATCAAATTCCATATAAGTCATGTATATATCTAGCAATTGAAGCGATTGGGGCAAAGATTACAACGATAGAAGGGTTAGTAGATGCACCTATTCAGAAAGCTTTTATTGAACATTTCGCCTTCCAGTGTGGCTACTGTACACCAGGATTTATTATGAATATCCATGCATTATTACAAAAACAGCCAAACCCAACTGAAGAAACAATCATAGAATGGTTATCTTCGAATATATGTAGATGTACAGGTTATCAAGAAATTGAAAATGCGGTTAAAGCAGTCATGAAGGTCCCAAAACAGTAATATTTGTTCTGGGACCTCTTCATTTCGTCAGATGATTTTCCTTGTAATAAAATTCCAATCTTGAACAGGCCATATTTGCGGAAAAGGATTGCCAAGTACCCAATAGCTTACGCCACGGAGACCATATTGCTTAGCGGTATCGAATTTAGACTGTACACTGCGAGCATCTTCAAACCAAACTTCATGCTGTTGTCCATTCTCATCTGTGTAGCGGAAATAAGGAGATTGATAGGTTTCATTGTATTGAATACTTTCACCATATTTGGCAGCAAGCTGAAGCGCTCTTTGTGGACTAACAGTTGTGGCGAGAGTACCTTGAACCCACGGGATTTTCCAATCTCTCCCATAGAGAGGCATACCCATCATGATTTTATTCCGTGGGATAACCGTTACTGCATAATCGAGTACTTTTTTCATCTCGTTGATCGGAGCAATGGCCCAAGGACTTCCACCAGCCCAGCCCCATTCATAAGTCATTAATACGACAAAGTCAACGATCTCCCCATGAGCTTTATAATCATGCGCCTCGTATAAAATTCCTTTTTGATCGCCAGAAATTTTCGGTGCTAAAGCCGTGCTTACTAAGTAACCTTGTGGATGCAGCCTGGCGACAACACGGCGTAAAAATGCATTATAGTTTTCACGATCCTCAGGATATACATATTCAAAGTCAATATTTAAGCCTTTGTAGCCTTTTGCCTTCATTGTAGAAAGGATATTTGTAATAACGGTTTCCTGCAATGTTGGATTTCTCAAAATTGTCGCGGCAAGATCAGAACTAAATTTTCTTTCCGTGAAATTTGTCAAGACGAGAAGGGGAGCAACTCTTTGCTCTGTAGCTGCCGCCAAAATAGGCCCTTCCCTCATTTCAGTAAGACTTCCATCTTCTTTAACTGCATAAGTAAAGGGAGAAAGGTATGTTAAATAGCGCCCTACATTCCGGATTTCCTGAATTGCTTTTTGATCTACTTCGGTAATATAAGTATTAACTTCTTTCACGGGTCGTGCTCTTACAGGTATTCGAATCACTTGACCGATTGTTAAATTATTAGGATCGACTATCCCATTAGCCTGCATGAGTGCAGAAACGGTTGTTGCGAATTGCTGAGCAAGTTTCCATAGAGAATCGCCTTGTTGAATCGTATGAAAAGCTATCGGAATTTGCAATACTTGCCCTACAGTAATTGCAGAAGGATTGGCAAGTTGATTTTGTTCAACGATCATTTGAACGGTTACCCCATATCGAAAGGCAATATTTCCAAGAGTGTCCCCTTGTTGGACTGTATAAGTATAGACTGGTGTTGGAATAACAAGTGCTTGCCCTACAATGAGTGCATTTGGATTGGCCAATTGATTTACTTCTGCAATCTGATTAACGTTACTGCTATATTGCTGTGCGATATTCCATAAAGTATCGCCATTTTGAACAACATGAATGTTCATTTAGATCACTCCAGCACAAAAATAGTTCATCTTTGACTAATATATGCCTAAGGGAAAACTTCGTGCTTGGGAAAAAAGAAGGCTCAGATTGATTAAATATCGAACAATTATCCTCTTTACTGATTAAACGTGGTAAACTAATAGATACATATTAATCGATGAAAAGGAAGGCTCAGAATGATTAAAGCAATTTTTTTCGATTTAGATGATACATTATTATGGGACCAAAAAAGCATTGAGGAATCATTCGCAGCTACTTGTAAACTGGCGAAGGAACGTTATAGACTAGACCCTGTTCTGCTAGAAGAAGAAGTTCGCAAGGCTGCTAGACAGCTCTACTCCTCCTATGAAACATACGCTTTTACACAAATGATCGGCATTAATCCATTTGAAGGATTATGGGGAAGCTTCCTAGATGAGCAAGCCAACTTTCAAAGAATGAAAGAAATGGTGCCAGCCTATCGTAGAGCTGCCTGGACGATGGGGCTGAAAGCATTAGGAATTGATGATGCTGACTTTGGATTTGAGTTAGCCGAACATTTTCCGCAAACTCGTCGCAAGACACAATTTGTGTACGAAGAGACATTTCAAGTTTTAGATTTTTTAAGAGATCATTATAAGCTGCTTTTATTAACAAATGGATCACCAGATTTACAAAATACAAAATTAACGATAACACCTGAGCTTGCACCTTACTTCGAGCAGATTGTGATCTCGGGAGACTTTGGGAAGGGAAAACCAGATCCTCATATTTTTGAACATGCTTTATCGCTTATGGAACTTAGAAAGCATGAAGTAATCATGGTTGGAGATAATTTAATGACTGATATTTTAGGTGCAAATCGAGCAGGGATTAAGTCTGTTTGGATTAACCGCCATCAAAAAGAACGGAATGAAGTTAAGCCTACATATGAAATTCATCATTTAGAAGAGCTATATCCGATCTTAGCAGAGCTTCAAGCTAATTAGATGTTTAAATGATGTCCTTTCGGATGTTTTCCACATAGAAAGAAAAGTCAAATTTCTCAATGCTGAAAATGAGACATTTGACTTTTTTTTGATGGCTTATCTTTTTTTCTTTTTCGAATCTTTTTGTATTTGTTGAGTTTGTTTCACCTTTTCAAACACAACTTGCGCATGTGCTATGTTTTCTTCAAGCTTCTTCACACTTATAATGATTCCTTTTCTTCCCTTAATTTTTATATTTTCATCCATGGTAGGAATGTCGCTTCTTAGCTGTGTTAAGACGATCGACTTATTTTCGAAAAAATGAACGACAACCATTTTGCTTCCCCCTTATCATTTAAAAAAAGCAATTTCTAATCTATTACTATTGTGAGAATCGTCATTTTAGACCAAACAGAACATAGATTTCGTCGTGGAGAAGTTGAATATTTAGTAAGCAGTTCAAGGAGATGAATTGATAAACTGTACGAGTTTTTGAAAAAGAAGGTGGAAGGATGAATGATAAAAAATGATTAGGCCAAATAGAAAAAGGGGAAGAGTAAATAAAAAGGTAAAAAGGTTGATGCGTCGCGGTTCAATTTCATTTTCAGACACCAACCTAATGGGGGACAGGAATTTTTTTCATTTATCATAGATGAACAAGTTGTAAAATCTCGTTGATTGTTTGTTAAACTCTGTATGTTTAATAGTCTGTGATAATCATATCCCGATCGAGAAATTCTTCAATCACTTCACTGATTTGAAAAGAAACTTGAGGTGAATCATAATTTTCAAAAGAGTACTCACAGTTCTTTTTATAGATCATGATTTCATCATAATGGTTCAAATGTCGAGTTATATCTTCATCATCATCTCTACGCTCTTTTTGTCTTCTAATGACTGTTTCACGATCCGAATAGACAAAGAAACGCATAACATGATCACCATACATATTTTTTAATTTTTCCGTTCCTTCAGGATTTAAAGTTAAATAAACAAGTGGCTTTGAGTTAAATACTTGTACTATATCTTCTTCACGAATTCCATAATAAATCCCATCGATTTCAACACTCTCAATAAATTCATTACTTTCATCCATTTTTTTAAATACTTCTTCAGTTACAAAATAGTAATCTTCACCATCTTCCTCGTAATGCCGCGGAGGTCTTGTTGTGTAAGAGAGCACAGTCTCCATATCAAACGCAGTTGCTACCATCTTAGCAATCGTTTTTCTTCCAGACCCATCAGGTCCCGTGTAGATGAATAATTTTTGTTTTTCTTTAATTTCATACATTGAAAAACCTCCTGTAAAAGTATTTTATAGATAAATATTAATTTTATTATATCAGAATTTAATAAAAATTATGAGTTATTTGTTTATTGGAACAGAAATAGGATGATTTCTTAATAAAGGATTTTCTTTTTTAACACAAAGTTTTAATCATTTTAAAAATATATTTACAAATTTCAGATAAACAGATAAAATACAGTTAAATAAATTTAACCGGTTAAAAAGGAGATTGAACAATGAAGCAAAAACCTATATTAATTATTGAGACATACGACCAATTAAAAGCGATAAGTGATCCTCTTAGAACAAAGATGCTTATTTTTTTGGTTGAGCAACCCTATACCGGGCATATGCTTGCAAATGAATTAAATCTTTCAAGAGCAAAAATTCTTTATCATCTAAGGGAATTAGAAAAACATGGGATTATAAAACTGGTGAAAAAAGAAGAAAGGGGAGGGAACATCTTAAAATATTATCAAGCAGTGGCCAGAGGTTTTATTCCGGCTGATCATCTACTTAGTTATGTTGAAGCAAAAGAGGCAACGAGACAATCATTTTTAGAGGTGTTAAACAGGGCTAAAACAAGAGTGCTAACTGCACCTGAGGAGTCATTTGAATTAAACTCATCTAATGTAGAAAAATGGTTAAATATGTCGATCCAAAGAGAAGTCTGCTTGAGTAAAGAACAATTTTTAGCGTTTACTCGTCAATATAGAAGTTTATTAGACTCACTATTAACTGATGATTCGGCTGATAAAGATAAACAACTTTATTACATAATGGCAACAGCCTTTCAGGTAGAAGAACCATTATTCAACAAAAATCTTAATAGTTAATGGAGGAGTATATTTGGGGAACCAACAACTGTTAGATGAATCCGAGCATAAAGTGGGAATGAGAGGATTGTTAAAAAATCGAGCCTTTATCCTCCTATGGTTGTCTAGTGCAGTGTCTTTTCTGTCACTATCAACTTATTTATTTGCAGAGCAGTGGTATATCATTACCGAACTAAATAAAGAAGCTTCACTTGGAATAGTCATGATGGCAACGATGATACCAAGAGTCCTTTTTATGATTGTAGGTGGTGTTTGGGCTGATAGATTAAAAAAGTCACAGATTATGTTTATCTCAAGTTTGATTAGATTTTTAGTAGTGCTTGTGATGATTTTATTCCTTGAAATGAGTTGGTTAGAGATTTGGCCATTAGTGGGTTTTGCATTAATATTTGGTATACTGGATGCCTTTTTCTCTCCCGCTAACACTTCATTACTTCCAATTTTAGTGCCAAAAGAAAAGCTCATACAAGCGAATTCATTGATTCAGAGTTCTAATCAAATTGCAATGGTTTCTGGTCCAATGATTGGAGGGTTAATCCTTGCTGTTGGCTCCTTTAGCCAGTTGTTTCTATTCGTTGCACTATTACTATTGATGACCTTTCTTTTCTCTTTATTTATAAACGAGCAAGAAAATATAAAACTTAAAAACAGCTCAACCTTCTCGGAGCTCAAGGAAGGAATAACATACGTCAGAGGCATGCAATCGTTGAAAAGCATGCTAGTAATTCTAATTATTATCAATTTTTTATTTTTTGGTCCTTTACTAATGGGCATTCCTCTTATTGTAGATAAGTTAATCCAGGGGAGTGCTTTAGATTTGAGCTTTCTTCAAAGCTCATACCAAGTTGGTATGCTTGCTGGAGCGTTAATTATCGGGGTATTAACCATTAAGAAAAAACGGGGGCAGGCTATTCTGTTAATGATAAGTACATTAGGGATATTGCTAATGCTTCTAGGTCAAATAGAGAAAATCTGGCATGGGATGTTTTTATTAATTCTAATGGGTTCTCTTTCCTCTTTTATTAATGTGATGCTAGTAACGTCTATCCAAGAAAAAAGCCAGAAAGATAAAATTGGAAGGGTTATGAGTCTTGTAAGTGCATTTTCTAATGGATTAGTTCCCTTATCCTATGCCTTCGTTTCTATAGCCCTTATTTTAGATTTGAGTATATCGCATATTATGATGATTTGTGGTATAGGAATCACAATCATATCTTTAATATTTTTTGCAAAATCGAAAGTAATGAAAGAAGAAATATAAAACCTGAACATTTACGGATGGTAATAGATGCATGGTCTCGCCATTTTCTAAAGCTAGGGGTGTAAGATGCTTAGTGAGCTGTCTTAATAATTCGCATCTTCGTGATGTTTGGCATGATTCACCAACCCTTGATTAGTAATAAAAACAGCAAGTCCACTGTCATGTTAAATGATAGTGGACTACTTATAGAAAAAATAATTTCTTTTATCCTGCTCTGTACAGTTTATTCT
>JAEWDX010000086.1 GCA_023389895.1 Bacillota bacterium | reverse complement strand
CTGCTTAAAGCTCTAATCTCCTTTAATTCCGTTGGCTGTTTTTTCTGATTTTCTGTAAAATTGATTGTTCCCGGAATATAATTTTCACTTCTTGCTAGCAAAATATTACGAATGCGGTTATTCGAATTACTTTTATCAAAGAATGGTAAAAACTCTTCCTCAATCACTACAGTAGCAATATCGCAGCGCTCAATGATATCTTTACATTCCTCTTTGGAATATTTTGTATTCAAAGGAACCATTATTGCGCCGATCTTTGCGAGTCCAAACCAACACATTAAAAATTCAGGGCAGTTATAAAGTTGAATCGCTACCTTATCTTCCTTTTTTATTCCTAAATCAATGAAGAAATTTGCAGCCTTATTAATTTCTTCATTAAATTGTCGATAAGTAAATTCACTTTTCCTGCCGTTGCAGTCATGAAAGATCAAGACTTTTTTTCCGCTATCGTTTTGTGCAAGTTCTTCCCATAGATCCCGCAAAGTCTTGTTCCCCACTATATCTGCCATTTTTTCCACCTTCTTAACTTAGTAAATAAATTGATTTATCTTCCACATCAACCGTATCTGAATTCAACGCCCATTGTACCTTCTGGGTATTCCCATTTTTTGATGACCGTACCTAAACACAAAATTCTACATGTTCCACATTCGAGACAGCCTGCATAATCAAAAGACAAAGTTTCATTTTCATTCAACTTGTACAGACCTGCTGGGCAAGCGTTGACAAGCTTCATTTTTTCTTTTAGATCTGGATAAGCAGCATCTATCTCGATATGAGCATTCGCTTCATCAACAAAGAATTTATTTACGCCTAATTTTTCTTCAACACTCATACTCATAATGATTTAACCCCCTTAAATCCATCTTTGACTAAATTCATTAGACCAACAGCCTTAACATGCTTCATCGCCTTTTTCCGTATTGGAATGGCCGGTTTACCGTCAATAATAAACATATCTGCCATAATATCTGACAACATCTTAGGATACTGATTGAAGATGCGAGGATTTTCCATAAATGAAGGAAAATTTTTATAGATTGATAGATCTTTCATGATGAAGCTATTATCTAACATCGTTTTATAGGTTTGGAGAGTGGCTGAACTGAAATCACCTTTTTCTCTTGCTTCAAGAACGGCCTTTGCTGCTAATTCACCTGATGCTATTGCAAGATCCATTCCTCTTACCATATAACCAATATTCATACAAAAGCCTGCTGCATCTCCGCAGATTAAAAAGCCATCACCGTATAATGTTGAAACCAAGGATAAGCCTGCCTCAGGGACAACATGTCCACTTCTTTCTACTAGCTTGCCACCTTTAATTAACGGAGCTACTTCTGGGTGATTCGAAAAGCCGACAAGCATTTCCTCAATTGTTTTATTACTTTCTCCGATATGTCCTAAACCGAGAACTAAACCAATTGAAATGCTTTCTTTATTTGTATACAAGAAGCCTCCACCAACTAAGCCGTTACTAGGAAAACCAGCATACAAGCAAGCTGCACCTTCATTACCTGTTAAGCCAAAGCGATCCTCAATAACATTCGCTGGTAGCTCATAAATTTCCTTAACACCTACGGCTACTTGTGATGGTTCAACTCGTTTTCTCAAGCCTGCTTTTTCGGCTAAAATTGAATTTACACCATCTGCTAGAATGACCACATCGGATCTCATTTCTTCCTCGCCACAGCGCACTCCTACAACTCGGTTGTTTTCGACAATTAGTTCATCAACCCTTATTCCGGCTGTCGCCATCGCACCAGCCTCTTCTGCTTTATCAAAAAGCCAGCGGTCAAACTCTCCGCGCAAAACGACATATGAATCGCTTCCTGTTTGAGCTAAACGTGGGGAGCGGTAATCCATACTAACCGCATCATTTTCGGTCATCATAACGATGCGTTCTTTGACAACTCTTCTTTCAACTGGTGCTTCCTCTGCAAAGTTCGGAATAAGCTTTTCTAAACTGTGTGCATAAAGACGACCACCAGTCATATTCTTTGAACCACCGTAATTTCCTTTTTCAATGAGAAGTACTTCCAAACCCTCCTGCGCCAATACATAAGCTGCAGTGGAGCCAGCTAGTCCTCCACCAACAATAATCGCGTCAAATCCTTCACTCATTGCTTATCACCTCTACCAATGGGTTATGCTTAAACCAATTTCTTTAAGCGTGTATCACTGAGAAGCTGTGCCTCCCAGTAATACAGAAGATTAAATTAAACTAAATTATAGAGCTTTCACTTTTTCAATGATTTGCGGTAATACAGTATAGATATCACCAACTAAGCCGATATCAGCTTGTTTGAAAACTGGTGCATTTTTATCTTTATTAATAGCTACCAATGTTTTCGCTTGGTTGACCCCTACCATGTGTTGAATTTGACCAGAAATACCGATTGAGATGTAAACATCTGGCTTAAGAACGACACCGGATACGCCAATATAGCGCTCTTTGCTCATCCATTTCTCGCCTTCAGCGATTGGACGGCTACATGCCATTTCCGCTCCAACTAAAGCAGCAAGATCCTCTGCCATTTTCAAGTCTTCCTTGCTTGCAAAGCCTCTTCCGACACCAACTACTCGTTTTGCAGAACCAAGATTGACTACCTCGCCTTGTTTTGGACGAACTTCTACGACACGAATACCTGTGTTGTCAACATTTGCATTCATTTCAGTTATTTTACCTTGTCTTGCTTCATCTTTAGCCGCTGCTTCAAAAACACCTGAGCCAACTGTAACAACAACTGCTTCGGAAAGTGCCTTTTCAGTTCTAATTGCTGCACCACCGTAAACCATATGTTTTACAACAACGCTGCCATCTTCCACAGCAAACCCTGAAATATTCGATAATACACTCGTACCTAGTTGGCTTGCGACTTTCCCAGCAATTAGCTTACCGCTTGTAGAAGTATTAACCATAACTAAATTTGCTTGTTCTGCGCGAAGTAATTCGGCAATTGCTTTAGAGTTTGACTCAATCATTCCTGAAGTTCCAGACTGTTCATATAAGAAAACTTGGTCAGCTCCAAATTTAATTGCTTCCTCTGCTTCTTGTTGACCCCCAAATAAAACGACTGATACTTGTTCGCCAAGTTGACGTCCACCTGCACATAATTCTGCAACAGAATTCTGATCATCTGTTATTATCCAAACATTTTTTACTGTCATGACAATTTCACCTCTATATGATTAAAATTATTTTATTTCTGCACTAAGCAGCTTTACAAAAGCATCGATAACATCCTCGGAATCGCCCTCTAAAATATTTAAACGACGTTCTACCTGCTCTGGTGCTAACGTGCTTACAATCTCACTAGATGGTTGATTATCTGTAATTCCGATTTCAGGTAAAGAGAATTTTGTTAACGGCTTTTTATTTGCTGCAATAATATCCTTCATCCCTGCAATCCGTGGAACATTGATTTCTGATGTAACTGAAAGCACTGCAGGCAATGAGATTTCAAGTACTTGAACCTCATTTTCTAGCACGCGTTCAACAATTACTTTATCTCCTTCAGGTGTAATTTTATTGACCGCATTTACAACTGGTACGCCTAATAATTCGCCTAATTGATTACCGACTTGTTGAGCGTATAGATCAGATGAACCTGCTCCGCATAATACAAGATCAAAGTCACCCATTTTTTTGATGGCAGCTTCTAAAACTTTAGCAGACTGGTAACTATCGGCTTGTTCCATTCCTTCATCTGCCACTACATATAAATCATCAAGACCCCTTGAAATAATATCTTTTTTCATTTTTGGATTTTCTAAAATTTTCCCACCAGCGCATAAGCCTGATAATTGTCCACCAGCAGCCTCAATAATTTGCTTTCCTGCTTCTACAGCATTTAAGTCATATGAACCAAACTTCCATTCTGCTTTGTCAAATGATACTTGTCTATCTTTTGCAATGACAATATCCTGTTCTTCTGGAACTGCTTTACAACATGCAATTACTCTCATTCTCTACACCTTCTTAGTTATATTTTTCAGTTGAGATGCATGTATCCCTCATCCATGCATCTCGCTTCTCTTTTTTATTCAAACTTAAAATGCTTTTTAAGATTTTTTGATAATCCCTTTTTCGCTTAGCTCTTTAACTTGCTCGCTTGAGTAGCCTAATTTATTTAAGATATCTTCTGTATCCATTCCAAGTGTTGGCATTGGTCTCCAAATTTGTCCTGGATTGTTCTTGAATTTAGGAAAAATATTTGGCCCTTTAACTTTATCGCCTTCCATTGTTTCCCATTCAACAAATGCTTCACGTGCTAAGAAGTGAGGATGCTCGACGATTTCATCGAAAGTCATTACTTTATTAGCAGCAATTTTATTATCAGAGAAATCCTTTTCTACATCGGCTACAGGTTGAGTTAAAAGATATTCTTCTAACTTTTGTTCGATAAGCTCCGCTTTAGGACCATCAAGCCATAAAGCACTTGTGCCTTCTGGATACTCCTCTGTTCCCCAAAGGTAACCTAACCCGATTCTTTCAAGGATAGCTTGGTTTTGTTTTGCCCCATATAGACATAAGCTTAAGAAGCCATCTTTGCATTTATAAACGCCAATACCACATAAGTTCTGATGTCTTGCACCAGCACGAGGATATCTAATTCCTTCATTGAGATAATCCATCATATAGTAAGCACCCATACGAAGCATTACTTCATACATTGCCACATCAATACTTTCTCCAATGCCGGTTTTTTGCGCTTTATGAAGAGCTGCCAATGATGAGCTTACTACCATTAGTGAAGTAAAGTAATCACCTGTATAAGGAGAAGCAATCATCGGCTGTTCTTCTGTTCCGTTCTGACTTAAATATCCACTGAAGGCTTGGGCTGTTTGGTCATAAGCAGCACGGTTTACTCTTTCCTCTACACCATAATGACCATAGCCTGAAACATGGACGATTACGAGGGATGGATTATGCTCCCACAGTAATTCATCTGTAATTCCGCGTTTTGCAAAAGCAGGACCTTTGCTTGACTCAATAAAGATATCTGCATCTTTAATTAGTTTAAAGAATACTTCCTTCCCTTCATCAGAGAAAATATTCAAGGATAAACTACGTTGATTACGACGTTCTAGCTCTTTTACATACGTTGTATCGCGCATCGAATCGCCCGTAAATGTATTCTCAATCCAAGTAACATCTGCTCCCCATTCTGCCATTATCTCAGCTGCGACCGGTCCCGCAATTTCAACTGCAGAATAGACAACCTTCAATCCTTGTAAGTTACCAAAAGCAGGAATACTTTGTCCTTTTCCCATCATAAACACCCTCCACTTATCGATTAACAACAGGTTTATGTTCTTCGGTAAATAATTTATTAATTAACGGTATTTTTTAAGAACTTGTCTTCCAGCAGTAAGAATTTGCATTTCATCTGAACCACCAGATACTCTATCTACACGAAGGTCGCGCCAGAAACGGGCAATGCGGTGGTCACCTGCGATAGCAACACCTGCTAAAATTTGCATTGCATCATCTACTACTTCAAATGCTGCATTTGCACAATAGTACTTACACATTGCAGCATCTCCAGAGTTCATTTCACCATTATCAAATTTCCAAGCTGTTTCGAATAACATGTTGCGCATATTTTTCACTTTAATGCCCATGTTGCAGAATTTCTCTTGAGTTAATTGGAAACGGCCGATTGTTTCGCCGAATTGTACACGTTGGTTCGCATATTTAGCAGCATCCTCAAGCGCGCAAAGAGCAGTAGCGTAGTTTGTGCAACCTACTAAGAAACGTTCAAAGTCGAATTCTTCTTTAACACGGTTGAAGCCATTGCCTTCTTTACCGAACATATCTTTCTCTTCTAGTTCAACATTGTCGAAATAAATTTCGCAGCAGCTATCCATGCGTAAACCTAATTTTTCAAGCTTTTCAATTTTGATTCCTGTTAAAGTCATATCTACAAACCATTCAGTGAATGTATCATAGTTCTCTGAATCTCTAGCCATTACAACTAAATAAGGAACACCAGCACCACTTGTGATAAATGTTTTGTGGCCGTTTAAATAGACTTTTCCGTCTTTACGAGTGTAAGTAGTTTGTAGGCTACCTACGTCAGATCCAGCGCTTGGCTCTGTGATTGCTGAGTTCCACATTTGTTTTCCAGTACCATGTAAAGCCATGATTTTCTCAATTTGCTCTTCAGTACCTTCTCGTAAAATTGTATTGAATCCTGGAATTTGATATAACACATAAGTTGGTGCGCCTAATCTTCCAAGCTCTTCCCAAGCAGCTGCAATTGTTACAAGACCTGCATCAAATCCGCCATGCTCTTCTGGTAAAAGTATGCTATCAATCCCTAAGTCTGCTAATTCCTTTACAAATCTTTCTGGATATTGGCCTTTTTTATCACATTCGTCAAAATAAACATCCCAGTTTTCACGAGCCATAAGCTCACGAATTCCTTTAACTAATAGTTCCTGCTCATCATTAAGTCTAAAATCCATGATTTAACCCTCCAATTAGTTATAAAAATTTTATTAGATAAACATTTCTCTTCTCGATTAAGAAGCAGTTTTATCTTAAAAGATTATTCAACATTTTCTTAAATCTACAATCAAGTAGTTGTGCAGCTTTCGGAATGCCAATCTGTATTAAAATGTTGAGAAAAATAACAGGCATCCTCCTACTAAGATTGGTCTTCTTTATTCTTAAAAATTTCTTTGCCTCGTGCTTTACGCGCCAATCAGACTCGTGCCAAAATCAACATTGATCTTTATTTAGCAAGACCAAAATTTGTAAACATTTTGTGAACTGTTTCACATATAATCGTTCGATTTTTGCCATTCTGACACATTTAGAGAGGTGCTCTGCTCATGACTAGAAATTTAAAATCCAATTATGAATCTCTCGTGCTTTTTGCTTGTTTCGCTTTGGCGACTTCGTAATCCAATGCCCAATTATCTTTCTTAGCTTCTCTGAAGAAGGAAATTGGAATGATAATACAAACAACCATCATTGGTAAACCACCTAATACGGAAGCTGTTTGTAATGGCTTTAAACCACCTAGCATTAGAAGACAAATTGCTAATGAACCAAGAATTAACGCCCATACAACACGATTTAATCTCGAAGGCTCATCATTTTCTGTAATATTCTTCGTTGTTACCATTGCTAATGTATAAGCAACACCGTTAATGAAAGTTGCTGTTGAAATGAAAGCATAAACTAAGAAAATAGGTAACAC
>JAEWDX010000077.1 GCA_023389895.1 Bacillota bacterium | reverse complement strand
CCTTTCACTTCAACGGCAACACTTAAATGAGAAAACATTTCTCGATCATAGCCATTAATCTGCTCTGAGCTTAACCTAGCATCTTTTAATAGTAGATCAAATAAGATTCTCGTTCCAGCACCCTTTTGACGATTAACGAAGTGGGCTTCTTTTTCGTAAATATCTGTAACAGATTTTATCTGAAGTGGGTTGCCCTCAGGCAATAGCCATCCTTGTTTTCTCTTTAAAAATGGATAAAGGACAACATCCTCACCCGCTAAAAATTTCTCAATATAGGATCGATTGTATTCCTTCGTTTCTGGATCAAGAAGATGGATTCCCGCAACATGAGCTTCCCCCTTCTTAATTGCCATAATCCCTGCTAAGCTGCCAACATGGGATGACATAAGCTTAGAAGTTTTGATCACCTTTTTCAATTGAGAGGAAAGGATATCAAGTGTCAGATCATGACTCCCAATAAAGACGACAGAATCTTTAATTTCCTCAAGCGGCTTTAATAATTCAATTTCGGCATATTCACCTTGCTCATAGCCTAACATTGTCGGAGGAATAAGAAGCATCCCATCGGCACGAACTAATGACATTGTTACTCCTGCAGCCCTTGAAAGCGGATTGGCAATATATTCGCCATTCACATAGCCAATATTCATCCGAATGAAATCTTCAGCGCCCATCGTCCCGACAATCCGACGACCTAATTTTACTTTAAGCGTCTGTCTTTTTGGCTCAGCAATTTGTAAATATTCGCAAATAAGCGGTCGCACAAACCACTCAAGCGCTAGATAAGCGGATACCGGATATCCTGGAACACCGACGATAATCGTATGATTAATTTTCCCAATAATAACAGGCTTTCCTGGTCTTGTTGCGACACCGTGTGTGTAAACTTCACCAATTTCCTCAATAATATACACCGTGTAGTCTTTTGAGCCCGCAGAAGAGCCTGCATTAATGACAACAATATCTGATTGCTCTGCCGCATCTAACAAAACAGCCTTAATTTTCTCAGGCTCATCCTTTACGATCGGGTGTAGACGAGGCTCTCCACCCCATTCATCAACATAATTCGCAATCACTGCCCCATTAAACTCGACGAGTCTTCCAGTATCAATTACACCGTCTGCCTCTACAAGCTCATTTCCAGTCGGAATAATTGTTACAACTGGTTTTTTGATAACAGGAATGATTAAAGACCTTGAAGCGAGAAGAGCGCCAATATCGACAGGGCGAATAGTATGGCCTTGCGGAAAGAGCATTTCCTCTTGAACAATATCCTCCCCAATTGGTCTAATATGCTGCCATGGTGAAGCTGGCTCAATAATTTCCACTGTGTCCTCATCCAGTTCTTCAACATTCTCAATCATAATGACGGCATTGAAGGGAGTTCGAACCTCATTCCCTGTATCAACATAAATGAAGTCCTGATTTCGTTTTAACCGAATTGGATTTTGCTCATGAGCTGAGAATGTTTCCTCTGCACATACCGCAATCCCATCCATCGCTGATGCATGATAGTGGGGCATTGAATTATTCGCGATAATCGGTTCGGCCGTTACTCGCATTAATGAATTTACACTCTTTATCCATTCCGTTTTACGATCAGGCTGAAAATGGGCAAGCATTTTTTCTTTCGCTTCGAATCTAGGCTCGTCCTCTAAATATACCTTCCTTTTAAACTGAAATGCAGTCATCGTTTGCACCCCTTGTTGCTGATATTAATAATCAAAGTAGTCGTGGTAAAATTCCCCTGAGATTCTACCAAAGTTCGAGGGATAAAGTGAAACTCAATCAGGCTTGCTTGCTGAGCAAAATCATAGCAATCTTACGGAGACGAGCTCCCCTTTTTGAACCCCTTCATCCGGCGCTGCAATTTCAATCATTCCATCACTTTTTACAAGTGTCGAAATAAGACCGGATTTCCCGAAAATTGGTTCTGCAAACCATTGGTTATCCTCTTCAAATAGTCGCACTCTAACATAGTCTGTTCTGCCTGTTGCTGATGGAATATTCTTCGTTGCCTTTGCAAAAGTCAATCGTTTCTCTTCTGAAGTTCCACCATGCAACCGCTCGAGAATTGCTTTTCCAAACAGGCGAAAAATGATAACTGCAGATGCTGGGTGGCCTGGCAACCCAATAACAGGTTTTTGATTAGCCATCGATAAAATTGTCGGCTTCCCTGGCTTAATCGATATCCCATGCACGAACACTCCTGGTGCACCAAGAGATTCAATCACATCGATTGAATAATCTTTCGTGCCTACAGAACTTCCGCCAGATACAACTAAGCAATCTGAGGTCGCTAACAATTCTCGTGCTCTATGCTCAAATTCCTCTCGATTATCTTTCACAATACCACCATACTGAAAGGTGAATCCCCATTCTTTAATAAGCCCACCAATCGTAATCCCATTCATATCCCGAATTTCTCCAGGAGCAAGCACATCAGATTCAATCGGGATAATTTCATCTCCTGATGACAAATAGCCAATAACAGGCATGCGAATCACTGATACTTCAGTAATTCCCTGTGAGGCAAGTGCCCCTAGCTCCTGCGGGCGAAGTTTTGTTCCTTTTGGTAAAAGAAGATCACCCTTTCGCATATCTTCACCAATTGAAATAATATTTTCGCCTGGAGCCGATGGCCGGTAAACATTAAGCAAGCCGCTCATGTTCTCACAATGTTCAATCATGACGACCGCATCACTGCCATCAGGGATCATCCCGCCTGTAGGTACATACATTGCTTCATCAGCTTGGATTCCTACGGATGGCTTCTCTCCCATTCGTACCTCCCCGATAAGTGTCAGAAATCCAGGCATATTCTCTGATGAACCAAACGTATCCTTTGCCTTAACGGCATACCCATCAACAGTTGAACGACGAAAATCAGGAACATTTTCGGACGCATAAATATCTTCAGCCAAAACAAAATGAAGCGCCTCTAAAAGAGGGAGTCTAATCTTTTCAGTTAACGGCTGAACTTGTTCACTTATTAGTTGGAACGTTTCCTCTACCGATTTAACATGGAAAAATTTCATCGTTAATCTCTGCTTTCTTTTCAGCTATTTAGTATTCGTTTCCGAAGCTATTTTTAACGCTGCTTCGAATTCCTCAGGATCATTCATATTAAAAAAATAACTAGCTTCATATGGAAATCCTAATTCCTTTAAATCCTCTTCCGTGACAATTTTTGTCTTTACATTTTGCAAGAAGGCTCTAATACGTAATTGTTCATTTTGAAGAGATTTATGAATCTCTGCTTGAACATCTTTCCGATAAGCTGCAAATAAAGGATGAAGATGATCTGTCATTTTTGGCACAACAGCCGCATAGTTATCTAAATAATTCAATAAAATCCTGCCTAGCTCTGGAGAAATAAAGGGCATATCACAAGCAACAACGAGATTTTTATCCGTTTTTGACGCCGCTAAGCCTGCATGAATTCCTGCAAGCGGACCCATGCCCTTCCATTTATCCTCAACCATCGGAATACCGAGAAATTCATACTGCTCAGGTGTGTTTGTTACAATAATTAGATCAGAGACAACTTTTGTGAGCTGTTCAGCGATTGTCTCAATAACTGTTTTTCCGTTAATTTTTAATAATGCTTTATTTGTTCCCATTCTGCTAGACTTTCCACCAGCATTAATAATCCCTGTTGACTGCACGTTTGTTCACCTGCCCGTAACTAGAAGGAAGCTTAAAACTATACTCCCCCCTAACTCAAAAATTCAATGTGATATTAAATTAATGGGTCTCCGATTCTTCTGGAATTCCATAACCTTTTTCTTGTGCAATATAATCTAAATGAATACTTTTTATATCTAATAATGTCGGAGATTCCTGCTTAAGTAACTTCCTTGCATCTATCACTTTAGTATACCCTTTACAATTATTGCAAGCATGGATTTCAGCTGCTTCGTCCCCATCAATTTTCAGGATGACTAAATCGCCTTCTTTTCCACAATGAGCACAGCTAATTTTCTTAACATTCCATGTATGCAGACAGCGTGGGCAGTTCATTACTTTTCCACCTTGCTTTCCAACTAAGGCAAAGCGAGGAGGTTCTCCACAGCATGGGCAGGCATGTTGATCATCTCTATCCTTTAATTGCTCCGCTAATTCCACTGCCGCTTTTTGGAGATATGGACGTGCTGCATGCTCCGCAGTAAAGAAAGGAAGCCATTCAGGAAGATCTTGATCTTCAGCAAATTTCACAAAATAAAATTGATTCACTGAAATGGTTTCATTAAACCACTTCTGCAACACTTCAGTTGTTAACAGTTCTTTAAGCCTTTTAGCTGCTGCAAAAATCCCCTCTTTATCAGAACCTAATAAATCAAGCAGCTGCTCAATAAACAGACGGTATTGAGATAAATCAATGAATAAGTTTAATTGTGGGATAAGTGGTGAATTCTTTTCAATGATATCTCCTAATCCTGAAATCTTCACTTCAGCAACTTGCTCACACCACTTTGTGTGTAGGGTTTGAATATCTTTTTGCAGTTGTTCGTAGCTTTCATCAAGAACAGAATTCTTTGCCATAATTAAATACACCGCTTTCAGAAATTTTTTCAGATAATAAGAGCAAAGGCTACCCTAATGACAGGGTAGCTCTTCTGATAAAATATTTCAATTGTCAAAGACTAAAAGATTACGCATGCTTCTTTTTCTTTTCTTCTTCCTGAAGCTCGTCATACCAACGTCCATGGTGATCTTTTGCATACTCCTCTGTAATATCCCCTTTTAAAATCCCTCTCATAGAAGGACGTGCAAGGAATAGTGACATATAAATATGACCAATAGCCACTGCAGCAGCAAGACCTAGACCGATGTTATGGATAGGATATGCCCACATAATAACTGCATATGGGAAGTACTCTGGAAGCCACATCACAAGGCCTGAACTAATAAGCATGAGTGTTGTAATAATCATTAACAAAGAGTTCACTTTTTCTCCAGCATTAAAGAAGTCTTGTTTCGGAGTCTTCGCTTTAAGTCCGAAAAACTCGCGAATAAATTGTGGGAAAAACAGAAAATCATGCTTTTTCCAAGAGAAAATATTTTTCATCCAATTCATAAAGCCTTTAAAGTCAAAGATAATCATGATGAATAATGGCAACATGAATGCAACTGCAGCAATCCTATGCACTAAGCGAGCTCCTGCTGGGCCACCAAATACAGGGTATAACCAGTTAAAAAACTCTGTATACATTGGGAGGGCAGAAATATATAGGACGAAAAACGCGCCTGCATTTATCCAGTGAGATACGATAAAACCTTTGTTAAAACGCTTAATCGTTTTTTGAGGCTTACTCATGGTCCTGTCCTCCCTCATGATTTCCTTTTTCTTTATTGATAGCAGTAGAAACGACCGCACCAATAACTGCCATTGATGTTACACCAAGCAATGCTTTCCCAAGTGGCTGTGCATAGTCCTTCCATACGATTTGTGACAATGGAACTTTCGGATCTTCAGGAAGTCCATACACTGACGGCTTATCAGCTAAAAGATAAACAGTGGTTGTTCCTTTAATCCCTTGTGGATTGTAAATATTTGCATTAGGGAAACGCTCTTTAATCTTTGCTAAGCGTTTTTCAGCTTCTGCTAAAACTTTATCCTTTTCATCATATACTAAGCAATCTGTATGACATGCTGTTACACATGCAGGTCGTAAACCTTCCTCTAAACGATTTGTACAAAGATCGCATTTTTGTGCTTTACGATATTCTTTTCCTTTGTTATCCAAGTATGTTGCTAGCTGAATCACATCAAACGGACAGTTGTTCACACAATATCCACA
>JAEWDX010000062.1 GCA_023389895.1 Bacillota bacterium | reverse complement strand
TTATCCATGAAGCTTATTCACTTCCTTAACGTATTTTTCCCCGCCGTGAGGCTCTACTTTAATATAATCTAACGCATTCAATAAATCATTTAGAAGATCATATTTATTTTCAATGCCGCAACTTAGTCTAATTAATCCATCTGTTACTCCTAATTCAAGCCTTTCTTTTTCAGGGATTACGGCATGGGACATGGTGAACGGGTAAGATAAGATGGATTCAACCCCACCTAAACTAACAGCGACAATTGGAATCTTCACATTTGCAAAGAAGTCTTTCACATTTTCATAGTTGCCTAAATCAAAGGTCAATACGGCTCCTCCACTGCTAGCTTGTGAAAAATGGACTTCTTTCCCTATGTGATTGGTTAGGCTTGGATAATAAACCGCTTTCACTTTACTGTGCTTTTGAAGCTCTTTGGCAATAAAATCCGCATTTTCTACTTCCTTTTCCATACGAACACTCATTGTTTTTATTCCTCTTAAAACTAACCAACAATTATAAGGATCCAGCATACTACCCATCATTTTTTGCGTTTTGTATAGCGTGTCAGCAATCACTTCATCACTGGTAACAACCAAGCCAGCTGTTACATCACTATGACCATTAATAAATTTCGTCGCACTATGAATGACGATATCGACTCCGAGTTTTATTGGATTTTGATAGATCGGTGTCATAAACGTATTGTCGATGATGGTCATAATATTGTGTTCTTTTGCTAGCTGTACAACCCCACTTATATCTGTGATGGTTAACAGGGGATTAGAAGGTGTTTCGATATAAATACCTCTTGTATTTTCCTTAATTGCTTCTTGCCAGGAAGAGAGACTCGTCTCATCTACGAAAGAATATTCGATTCCATACTTCGGAAACAGCTCAGTTACTAGTTGATAGGTTCCCCCATATATATCTTTGCAGAGGATTACATGATCTCCCATTGAAAAATTCAGCAGCACCGCAGAGATCGCTGCCATACCTGAAGAAAAGGCAAAACCATATTCAGCACATTCTAAACAGGCAATCGTTTCCTCCAACGCCTTTCTTGTTGGATTGCCAAATCGTGTATAGGTGAACTCCTGTGGTTCTGTAAAGTGAGCTTGGTGAAACGTGGATGCTTGATAAATAGGTATGGAAGAACTACCAGTATATTCATCTAGTAATGGACCACCGTGAATTAATTTTGTTTCTAGCTTCATATTCTTCATCTCCATTTATTAATCAATTACCGCAACAACCTCAATCTCAACTAATGCATTTTTTGGTAATTTATCAACAGCAATAGCTGTTCTTGCAGGATAAGGAGAACGAAAGAATTCTTTATATACCTCGTTCATCGCATGAAAATCATTGATATCATTTAAATAAACAGTCGTTTTTAGAATGTCATCCATCGAACCGCCATTTTCTTCGATAATCGCCTTAACATTTAATAATGATTGTCTTGTTTGGTGCTCAATTTTATCACTTGGAAATTCATTTGTTTCTGGGTTGATTGGTAGTTGTCCAGATGTATAAAGCAAATTTCCTACTCTTCGATAGGCTGAATAAGGACCAATCGCTTCCGGATACTTTTTCATTAAAACATCCCTCCTTTATAATTTTTTATTATCATGATAATATTATATTATCAGAAATATTCAATTTCAATTTATTTTTTGTAAATTCCGAGAAAATTTTTCATTTATTAACTATCTAAAAATTGTGTATGTCTGAGATCCATCCTACTTACCATATATGGTAAGTAGGAATTATTGACTTTTTTGCGCTGGAAGATTTATCGAAAGATTGTTAAACTTAAATTAATTTATATTCCCTTTTTTTGCTTATTTTAAGGGATATACATAAACAGCCAATTATCGTTTGTAAGGAGTAATGGTATGAATAAGAAAGTTATGAATCACTACAAAAAATTAGTTGAATTTTTAGGTATCGTCCTAGGAGAAAACTATGAAGTGGTTTTACACGTTATCGAGAAAAATAAATCCTATGTTGGAGCCATTGCAAATAATCATATTAGTGGTCGAACAAACAATGCGCCATTAACAGAACTTGCCCTTAAAATGATGAAGGACAAAACATATCAAGATAAAGACTATGTCACGAACTATAAAGGAATTACAAAGCTAGGAACAGAAATTCGTGGTTCTACCTATTTTATTAAAGATGAAAATAACGAATTAATCGGTATGCTTTGTATCAATTTTGATTTTAGCAAACATAAGAAAATCGCAAATGACATTCTCGATTTAGTTCAGCTCCAACTAAATATGTTTAGCCCAACAGGAGATGAGATGGCTACTCCGAAAAAGGAAACGATAGAAGAGCATCACGATAATGAAATGATCGAATATTTTTCAGAATCTATTTATGAAATCGTTTCCTCAGTCGTCGATCCATCCCTGTTAAATCCAAATATCGCCTTAAAGCAAGAACAAAAAATTGAAATCATCAACCAATTATCAAAAAAAGGGATTTTCCAATTAAAAGGTGCCGTCTCTCAAGTCGCTGAGTTACTGAATATATCTGAGCCTAGTGTATATAGGTATTTAAAAATGATTGAAAAGGATAAAAAGTAAGTAAGCGGAACGAAAATACTACCTAAATGGGGTGATTGACAATAATAGAGTGGCAAATTATATATCGTAAACTTGCATAACACCGTCCGGACATGTGGACGGTGTTAATAATGTTATTTCAAACAGTTTAAAAATTTCTTTCAAGCTCCGATTTCTATCCTCACAAAAAAACCATATACAGAGAAGTAAAAACCAACAGGAGTAGAAACTATGGGACATACAAAATAGCGGATTTAGATGGATCGTATTTACTTCTGTACTGTTTACGTATGTGCTCATGTCGAGCCAACGCAATTTTTTGTGTACACTGGGCTGCAAATTCCGATGGGGATATTGTCTGACCGTTTTGGGCCCAATTTTTTTCTAATTGTGGGTGCCTTTCTTACAGGCTTTGGTACCATCATTTATAGTCTTGGCACACATGCATTTGTCTTATTTTTTGCTAGAATTTTGACAGGGGTGGGAGATGCGACCATTTGGGACAATATGGTGTTAATTTTGAGTCCTTTTAGTTTGTTTAGTGAATAGTTTGATATATTACTATATATCCTATATATTGTATAATTATGGTGTTACTTACTAATTTAGGGGTGATCATAATGTTAGATGGTCGTTTATATTTTTTAAACAAACCAGATCCAAATCGTCCCATTGATGAAAAGTATGTGGTAGAGATTAATGGGGAACGTAAATCTTTTGTTAAGGAAGAAGATGCGTAGGTGAAAAAGCAATGAAAGATTTTATTGCATTTGATTTTGAAACAGCGAATCGTTTCAGGCATAGTATTTGTTCGGTTGGTATGGTTTTTGTAGAGGATGGGAAAATAGTAGATTCCATTTATGAATTAATTAATCCAGAAGAGGAGTTTGATGAGTTTAATATACGCATTCATGGAATTACGGATATGGACGTAAAAAACGCCCTTACGTTTGATAATTTTTATCAAAAGATTAGGGGGAAGATTGGAAATAAGTTGATGGTGGCTCACAATCTATCTTTTGATGGCTATGCATTACGAGATAATTTGGCACGCTATAAGGTAAGCCCTAGTTATAATCAGTTTCTTTGTACATATCAGCTATCGAGAAAAGTAGTCCCAGGATTATCAACGTATCAACTAAAGGCATTATGTCAACATTTTGGGATCAATTTAGCGAATCATCATCATGCTTTAGATGATGCTGAAGCATGTGCCCGTTTAATGTTAAAGCTCGTTGATGACTATGAAATAACAGACTTTGATGCTCTTTATTCTAAAACCCGTATTAAGCCAGGGGAAATTTCGGCAGGATATTATCGTTCAGCTTTAATAACTAATAAAAGCAGAAAAGCTGATTAGAGAAGGGCAAGAACTTGAAATTATTAGTGAAGAGGATCTTATGAAGTTGTTATAATTAATATAAAAAGTAAAAATGATGTAAATGATGATATTTGTTTATCGCAGTTTAACGAGCAGGACGACTAAGAGCGCCACGTCCTCCTAAAACAAAAACATTCGTTTTAGTCGTGCAATGTAATGCTGACAAAGCTTTCTTTATCCTGTGGCAACTTCGGCATTAATTCGTCCTGTATGTCGTAAGCCCCCCACTGATTGAGTTTCATTTTATCCCCAGTCGTATTCGATGTTAAGGTGCATGACCCCTGGTGCGGTAATGCTTTGATAGACTGGGGACAGATTTTTTTGTTTTGAAGCCACTCAATAGAATGGTTTTTTAATCGCGCATTGCTCCTGCTTCCCGGGAAGTCATAGCACCTTGTCCCTCGCTTACATCTTTTCTAATTTCTTGTTTTACTTTTTGTGCATCAGTTCCAGTATATCCTGATTTCATAGTAGAGACGGAACCCAAATTCTCTTTAGCTTGTTGATTCTGTTGCATACAAGTCCTCCTCAATTTATGGTTTAACAATTATATTATTTACAAAAACACCTGGTATATCCTAAAGATTTGCAGCTTCACTTAAGTTAAAGGTAGATACGTTTTTCCGGTTCCAGAAGGACCAAGGGTCAATGTTGGCACGACGCTGGCAAAGGCGGTTAGTGACAGTGCTATTTATGAACCGGATTATGACATCATAATCCTCGATGAAGCAAGTATGGCTTATGTACCACAGGCAGTTTTTGCGGCAGCCTTGGGAAAGCGAGTCATTATTTGCGGTGACTTCAAACAATTGCCTCCGATTGCTTCAAGTAGGGACTTAGCAGTGGCCAAATGGCTGAAAGAGGATGTGTTCCTTGAATTGATGTTTAAAGAAAGTAAGGAACAGTACAGGAAAGGTCTTGGTATGACCACCTAAGACCTATTAAAATCACTTAAGTAATGAAAACTTCAAAATAAGGTGTCAGGCTCTAGTGCAGTAATTCTTTAATACTGTGGGGGTCTGGCACCTTTTTTATAGTGCTAGAATTAACTGGATGAGCCTCACGGATGAATAAGAATCCTTTGGGAATCCTAATTAGATAATTGGTAAAGATAGAAAATTTGCTTCTGCCCTTAGAAAAGTCAATCAAGCTCAGCGTGACTAACAATCAGTGGGGGATGAAGGCAGACTAAGTACGCGACCTCCTGTCGCAACATTTTTACTAGCACATCCTGTAATTGTGAAATAAATGTAACCACATCATGTACTAACTATCCTCAATATCCTTATTTTCTTCTTATTAACATAAATTAACACGAAATATCTTGTTTTTAATAAAATTTACAAAACCTTTACAAAGTTAACAAAGAAAATTTACACTGCACATTTATTCTATTAGATGACAATATACGACAAAAAATCGCGAACATTATTATCTCGGAGGTAATAAATGATCATTTTTAAAAAAATAAAAACGGGATTATTGGTGCTATCTTTACTAGCTGTATTATCGGCATGTACTAGTAATAGTGATACTAATACACAAGCGTCAAATGACAGAAGTTCTACAATAGCTATTTCAGGATCTACATCTGTTGGGCCGCTTGCTGAAAAGTTAGCAGTAAAATATAAAGAGAAGGATAATGCGAATATTGAAATAAATCAAATTGGTTCTTCTGCCGGTATTACAAACGCAATCAATGGTGTGTCGGAAATCGGTATGACTTCTCGGGATTTGAAAGAAGAAGAAAAAGCGAATGGGTTGAATGAAGTAGTTATTGCTTATGATGGAATTGTAGTAGTGACCCATCCAAGTAACAAAGTAAAAAATCTTACGATTGATCAAATAAAACAGATTTTTACTGGTGAAGTCACGAACTGGAGTGAACTGGGTGGTGAGGACCTGGAAATAGTCGTTGTCTCTCGTGAGGATGGCTCAGGTTCGCGCGATGCGTTCCAAGAAATTGTTGGCTATCGCTCTGGTGAATTAATAAGGAACGCCATTATCGCAAGTGGTAACGGAAATATTAAAACAACCGTTGCGAATAATAAACATGCAGTTGGCTTTATTTCATTTGAATATATTGATGACTCGATTTCAACAATCGATATTGATGGTGTAGAGGCTACTGCAGAAAATGTTCTTCAACAAAAATACAGTTTGGCACGACCATTCTTGTTTGTATACAAGGATGGGAATCTAACGGAAGCTGGCCAACAATTTATTGATTTTATCTTAAGTGAAGCTGGCCAACTTATTGCAGCAGAGGCAGGGGCAATCCCTCTAAAGTAAATAATTTTTTAACATGGAAGACATTAACATAATTTTTAAAAGTAAACTTGGAGGAATACAGAGTGTCTATCCCAACAAAGCACAATGTAGAAATCGGCAAAGCGAATAAAAGGAAGTATATGTTAGAAAAGGTATCAGCAAGAATGTTCTTGGTTTGTGCACTTCTCTCAGTCATTTCATTATTATTAATTATTGGATTTGTTTTTTATAAAGGCTCACATCCATTTGTGGCCGAGGGCTATAGCCTTATAGACTTTATTTTTGGTACGGATTGGGTACCAAGTGAAGAAAAATTCGGCATATTCCCAATGATTGTTGCATCCATTTTTGCAACTATTGGGGCATTAATAATCGGGGTTCCTATCGGGTTATTTACAGCGGTATTCTTAGCAGAAATAGCCTCAAAAAAAATAGCCAAAATAATTTCACCTGCAATTCAGCTGTTAGCGGGTATTCCATCTGTTTTATATGGTGTTTTTGGACTGGCGATCATCGTTCCTTTTTTACAAAATTCTATAGGCTTAGTGAAAGGACAAAGCTTATTAGCGGTTATTCTAGTCCTAGCAATCATGATGTTACCAACCATTGTGACAGTAGCAGAGACAGCGATTCGTGCTGTGCCAAACACATATCGCGAAGGCTCACTAGCTCTTGGAGTGTCACAGATTGGAACCATTTTCAAAGTCGTTGTACCAGCAGCTAAATCAGGGATTATGACGGCAATCGTATTAGGGTTGGGCCGAGCAATTGGCGAAACGATGGCTGTTATATTAGTGGCTGGTAATAGTTTAATCGTACCAACGAGCCTGACTGATAGTGTTCGTCCACTTACGACAAATATTGCGTTAGAAATGGGATATGCAGCTGGCACGCATCAAGAAATGCTGTTTGCAACAGGAATTGTTTTATTCTCATTTATATTAATTTTGAATTTTGTATTAGCAAAAATTAGTGCGAAGGGCGGTAACTAAGGTGAGAGCATTCAAAGATAACTTGTTACGTGGACTTTTATGGCTTTCAGCTCTTCTTTCCGTTGCTGTCCTCGTAATGATTGTTGGATTTATCTTTTATAAAGGGATTCATTTGATTAGCTTCGATTTCATCTTTGGCGATTATTCACCAACTGGAGGTGGGGGTATTTGGCCAATGATTGTAACAACTATTTACACAATTGTTATTTCATTAATCATTGCCATACCAATCGGGATATTAGCGGCTGTTTATTTACAAGAATATGCTAAACAGGGAGGATTAGTAAAAATCATCCGCTTTGCAACAGAAAGTTTAACAGGAATTCCCTCGATTATTTATGGTTTGTTTGGTGCAGTATTCTTTGTAACAACATTAAAATTAGGTTTGTCCATTTTAGCTGCTTCATTAACATTAACGATTATCGTTTTGCCTGTTATTATACGAACAACAGAAGAAGCCTTAAAAACAGTCCCAAGATCATATCGTGAAGGTTCATTAGCGCTTGGAACAACAAAGTTACAAACGTTATATAAGGTGATTTTACCTAGTGCAATGCCAGGAATATTATCTGGGATCATTCTCTCTGTTGGACGAATTGTTGGTGAATCAGCTGCCATATTTTTAACTGCAGGAACAGTAGCTTCTATGCCAGAGAGTATTTTTTCATCAGCCAGAACTTTAACTGTCCATTCCTACTTAGTAACACAAGAGGCTGGGGACATTGAACTGGCTGCTGCAGTTGGCATCGTCCTAATAATGATTATTCTGGCTATCAATCTTTCAGCAACATTTATATCAAAAAAATTAAACAAAGCAGACCGATAAATAAGGAGAATGTTTATGAGCACATCAGTAATGGAACGTAGCGAGATAGCGATTAAACAAAATCAAACAGGGAAGATATTTTCTCAAAGAGAAGAAGGTACAACGAAAATTAGTGTGAAAGATTTAAATTTATTTTATGGCGAGAAACAAGCACTGTTCGGAGTATATCTTGATATTTATGAAAAAGAGGTAACTGCTTTAATTGGCCCTTCAGGTTGTGGTAAATCGACTTTTTTACGAACTTTAAATCGTATGAATGATTTAATTGATGGTGTAAAAATTAATGGTGATATTGAAATCGATAATGAGAATATTTATAAAACGAATGATGTAATCAAATTACGTACAAAAGTGGGAATGGTATTTCAAAAATCAAATTTATTCCCAATGAGTATTTATGACAATGTTGCCTATGGTCCAAGAATGCAAGGCATTAAAAATAAAAAAGAATTAAATAAAATTGTGGAAGAGAGTTTGCGTGATGCAGCGATTTGGGACGAAGTAAAAGACCGTCTTAAAACATCAGCACTAGGTTTGTCAGGCGGTCAGCAACAACGTGTTTGTATTGCACGTGCGATTGCGATGAAACCAGAAGTGATTTTAATGGACGAGCCTACTTCAGCCCTAGATCCAATATCAACGTTAAAAGTAGAAGAATTAATCTCAAATATGAAGAAAGATTATACAATTGTCATCGTTACTCATAACATGCAACAAGCTGCACGAATCTCTGATAAAACAGCGTTTTTCTTAAATGGAGAAGTAATTGAATACGATGATACAGATAAGATTTTTTCTACGCCAATCGATCAGAGAACAGAAGATTATGTAACAGGGCGATTTGGATAATAGGAGGAAACAAATGGTTATTCGTGAGAACTTTGAGAATAATTTAGCGGAAATAAAAAGAAAAATCTCCGAAATGGGAGAACTCTCAATTGTTTCCTTAGAAAAAGCTTTTGATGCCTTGAAAACGCAAGATGTAGAGATAGCTTTAAAAGTGATTGATGAAGATACAGATATTGATAATCTTGAAATGGAAATTAATCAGATTGTCATATGGTTAATGGCAAAAGAACAGCCTGTTGCAAGAGATTTACGTGTAATGATTGGTGTACTTAAGATCTCATCTGAAATTGAACGTATTGCGGATTTTGCGGTAAATATGGCTAAAGCAACAATCAAGATTGGGAAAACAAATTCCTTATTGCCTATTACCAATCTAGAGCAGATGAAAGAAGTATCTATTCATATGTTACAAAAAGCACTACAATCTTTTATCGAGGAAAACATTGTTCTTGCTAAAGAGGTTAGTGGATTAGAGGATGAAGTTGATAAGTATCATGGTGAAACCTATAAAAAACTTACTACTTATCTAAGTGACCACCCAGAAGAAACAAATCAGCTTGTACAATTATTATTTGTCAATCGTTATCTTGAAAGAACAGCAGACCATATAACAAATATCGCTGAAAGCTCAGCGTATTTGATTAAAGGAAAAATATATGATTTCAATGCATAAAGTTAATCTGATTTGTGAAGAATTTGCTAGAAACTTAAATCATAAGCAGGGGGAGAAAAAACGATTGTTTTTCTTCTCTTTTTTATTTTTCAAAGTAAGAGTATTTGCCGCCTCAGAAATCAACTTTGCATCAATTGTGATGGAAAATGGATTAAGCTCGTAATACTTCATTACTTTACCTGATTCAGATATTTCGTGCTCCTCAAGCTTTTGTAGGTGTAAATATAGCAATGGTCTACTAATCCACAGCGTTCTAGCTAACTGACTAACATACTGTCTCTCTTGATGAAGAATGCCAATGATTTTCATTTGATAAGGATTAGATAATGCCTCCAAAGTCTTTAACAGCACATTACCAGATAAAATATCTTTCATATATAATAAATTTGTTACATGTACAATGAAATGTCAGCACTTCTCATTTTAATTTTGTATATGTCAGCGTAAATGTTAGACTTTGTATAGGCTCTGTTATCTTTTATTGAAAAAATATTTGTGATGTATGCGAGTAATCCTATTAGCACGTTTTGAATTGCTTTCTTTTGAACGTGCTCCCTCAGGATTTTCATAGTTCAATAATATGGACTATAAAGCTTTTATATAAAAAAAGTCTAAGCTGATCGGGTGAAAATATGAATAATGTTGTACGAGTAAGAGTGAAGTCGAAATTTATTAAAACGATACAAGCAGGATATCCCCTTGTGACAGAAGAGATGATTCAGCAGTTACCTGCTGAAATGGCTGAAGGGGCGATTATCGAGGTTGTTGATGAGGAAAATCAAATGATCGCAAAAGGATATTATGGCAAGCAAAATAAGGGAAGAGGATGGATTTTAAGTAGAAATAAGCAAGAGATATTTGACCAAGCATTTTTCAAGAGGAAAATAAAGACTGCCATAGAATACCGAAAGAGTTTGTTTGAAAGTTCTGATACAACTGCATTTCGTGTTTTTAATGGTGAGGGAGACGGTATTGGCGGGCTAACAATTGATTTTTTCAATGGCTATTATTTAGTTACTTGGTATAGTGAAGGAATTTATTGTTTCAAAGAGGATGTTATCCAGGCTTTGCTTAGTGTTACTGAGGTGCAAGGGATATACGAAAAGAAACGGATTGCGGATAAGGGTGCTTATGTGGAAGATGATGATTTCGTATGTGGAAAGCAAGCTGATTTCCCTTTGATTGTGAAGGAGAATGGAATAAACTTTCCTGTATATTTAAATGATGGAGCAATGGTCGGTATTTTTCTCGATCAAAGAAATGTTAGGAAGGCAATTCGCGATAAATACTCGAAGGGAAAAACAGTTCTAAATACCTTTTCTTATACAGGGGCATTTTCTGTTGCTGCTGCGTTAGGTGATGCTATAAAAACAACAAGCGTCGATCTTGCAAATCGCAGTAAAAATAAAACAATTGAAGGGTTCAGTGTTAACGGAATCGATTATGAAGTCCAAGACATCATCGTTGAAGACGTGTTTCATTATTTCAAATATGCAGTTCGCAAACAGTTATCGTTTGGGATGGTCATCCTTGATCCGCCAAGCTTTGCACGTTCGAAAAAGCATACTTTCAGTGCAGAAAAAGACTATCCTACTTTGCTTGAACAGGCAATCCAAATAACGGAAAGAGATGGAATTATTGTCGCATCGACAAACTGCAGCACTTTTAATATGAATAGATTCAAGTCATTTATTGAAAGAGCATTTAAGGAAACAGGTGAGATGTATAAAATTTTAGAAGAGTTCGGCTTACCAGAGGATTTCAAAACGATTAAACAGTTTAAAGAAGGAAATTATCTTAAAGTGGTAATCATTAAAAAATTAACGTAATTTCAGTGCAGGCGTGAGAAAGCCGCTGATATGAGGTTGCTTTGCAAAAGACACGATGTTATAGGAGGTTTATCAATGGATAATAATGATATATTAATCAGATTAAGATATGCATTAGATATAAAGAATACTGACATGGTAGAGATATTTAAACTTGGTGGCGTGGAAGTAACGAAAGCCGAAGTGCTAAAGCTGCTTACAAAATCTAATGACAGTTATGATGATGAAAATGAGATAGTTGAAAATGATGAGAATATAAAATGCAATAATAACATGTTAGATTCCTTTTTGAATGGCTTTATTATTTTTAAAAGAGGGAAGCAAGATGCAAAATCAGGACAGACTGATGCATCAGAATCATCTTTAAAGAAAAATGCTAACATTAATAATCTCCTGTTAAAAAAAGTAAAAATCGCCCTATCTCTAACAAGTGAAGATATGCTTGATATATTTGAAAAAGCGGGAATCCTTGTCACAAAAGGGGAGTTAGGCGCTTTATTAAGGAAAGAAGGCCATAAAAATTACAAAGAGTGTGGCGACAAATTCGCTAGGAATTTCTTAAGAGGATTGACTCTAAAATACAGGGAATAAGAGTATGTAAGGATTTGCAGGTAATGCGGATGTAGAAATTGATATCATATTCAAGAATAGTTATTAAGAAGTTTCAAATTTATTTCAAACAAATGGATAATTTTATCGTTATTATTGCAGTTTTGTTTCCAGGTGAAAGTTAGTAATGAGAGTTTTTTGAAAAATTGTCAGGCTTAAAAGGTCAGGACGGTTCCTGTATTTCCCTACTTCGAAATAACAGATTTTCTCTAATTTAAGAGAGAACCGTCCCCATATACATTCTTCTTCATGCGGAAGAAGTTAAAGTTTTTTCATTGCTTAGCTACTTATGTATTATATTTAGGCATCATAATCTGAGCTTTAAAGAGGTCTCCATCAATTTGGATGGCGAATATTCCTTTTTGTGCCTCAATTAAGCTTTTTGCAATCGATAGACCTAGTCCGCTGCCTTGACTGTTCCTTGATTCATCGCCTCTTTTAAACCGTTCCATTAATTCATTGGCTGTAATGTTTCTTTCTTTAATAAATCAACGTACGTAATAATCGATGTTAAAGGTGTTCGAATATCATGGGATACGTTTGTAATGAGCTCCGTTTTTAGCCGCTCGCTTTTTAATTCGTTATCGACTGCTTTTTTCCCCACACCGCCTTTAAATATTTCGGTTCCTTCGGATTGATTTCAATTTTCTCTCTAATTTTTCTAATATGGACGGCGACAGTATTTTCCGGGCTAAAGGATGGCTCATTCCATGCCACTGGTCCAACCATTTTTTGCGCCAAAAACTTAGAACTTGGCCATACACTGCCAGTTTTCTTTGGTTTTCGGATAAAAGCTTGTAATAATAACAAGTAATGATTGCTCAAAAAAAATCCTCCTCTCATAAGATTTAAGCTTTCTGCTTGCTCCTATCGTTAATAGTAGTGGATAGATCTTATGAATTTATGGATAGTTTTCTTAAGAATTTCTTAAGAGATGGATTATTTGGATAAGCCTGTCCGGATTGGGTACCTATTTTAATGTATAATAACCGTCAGTAGGTAAGTAACTAGTTTTATTTGAAACAGTTCATAACAAGGGGAAATAAATGAAAACATATATTAAAGAATGGCAGCAAGCCTTGCAGCAGGAAATTAATCATTTAAAAAAGTTTGGCGGGAGCCGCTATTCTGTCATAAATGGAAGGCTATTATCAAACGATGGCTCATATAGCTATTATTTTGATACAACGATTTCATTAAGAATCCCTGTTGGTTCTTCGATAAAATTGGAATGGGGAAAGATGAAAAGTAGTGGAAAGGTGCTTTCCTCTGAGGGCAGGGGAATGATTCTTGCCCTGGAGCAAAATTTTGGTGATCTCATCCCAGATGCGTATTTGCTTCATGATCCATGGGAATTGCTTGAACAACTGATTGAACGCTTGGATGAAATCAAAAAAAGTAAACAAAAGCGACTAAGAGTGAAGCGATTGATGAATCCTCCGATGGAAACGAAACATCCTGAGGAAAAAATTAAGAGCAATATTCACGAATTGATTTTGCGCTCCAAATATAATCCAGTCACATTCGTCTGGGGCCCACCAGGTACTGGAAAAACATATACTTTGGCAAGAACGGCAGCGAATAAATATTTTCAGAAGAAAAAAGTATTAATTTTGTCGCACAGCAATCAAGCTGTCGATGTCTTGATGGGGGAACTGACTAATTTTATTAAAAAGAAAAAGCGATTCCAAGCAGGAGATGTGCTTCGCTACGGTGGCAACATTGGAGAAACTCTCTCAGCCCATCATGAAATTACGACAAATCTGCTGATTGAAAAGCAGGACCCTCAGCTTGCTGGTGATAGAGAGAAATTAGTGGAGGAAAGGCGCCACTTAAAGCAAGATTTGGCTCATTCCTTTAGTAAACGAGATTCGGCTCATTTATTGGAACTAGAAAGAAAAATTGCTAGGCTACTAGAAAAGGTTCGGAAAAAAGAGCTTCAATTAGTACAAGATGCATTCATTGTCGGTACGACGTTAGCGAAGGCAGCTAGTGACAGCACTATTTATGAACAGAGTTATGACCTCGTTATCCTTGATGAAGCAAGTATGGCCTATGTACCGCAGGCTGCTTTTGCCGCAGCTTTAGGAAAGCGCGTCATTATTTGCGGTGACTTCAAGCAATTACCTCCAATTGCTTCGAGTCGGGATCAGCTTGTCGCTAAATGGCTGAAAGAGGATGTGTTTCATAAGGCAGGAGTGGTGGAAGAGTTAAGTGAAGAAAAGCTTCATTCACAGCTTTTTTTGTTGAAAGAGCAGCGCAGGATGCATCCAGATATTTCCGCTTTTACGAATCGGTATATTTATCATTCATTAGTTGGCGATCACGAAAGTGTCTATATAAGCAGAGATAACATCGTGAGCCTAGCTCCCTTTAATGAACAAGCTGCTGTGCTTGTGGATACGAGTTTTACAGGCTTACATTGTATAAGTGATAAAGCAACCAATTCTCGCTTTAATCTCTGGCAGCTTTTGCTTTCCTTTCAATTAATACATGAAGCAACTTTAAGTGGAGCGAAATCCATCGGGTATGTGACACCATACCGTGCTCAGGCTAATTTAATGGAGATGCTTCTTGAAGAGATTTATGTGAATGAACGCAGTCAAGCGGATATTATTGCGGCGACGGTTCACAGGTTTCAGGGGAGTGAGCGGGATGTCATGATATTTGATACTGTCGATAGCGCCCCGCAAGCTCGAGCTGGTATGCTATTGACTGGCAAGGAAAGTGAACGTTTGATTAATGTTGCCATTACGAGAACGAAAGGAAAATTTCTTCACGTCAGTAACAGAAATTTTGTCGAAAATCATCTTTATCCAAGAAAAACACTACGTCAACTTGTTGACTATCAAGTTCGGAACAAGCAAGCAATAACAACGAAAGAAATTGGTTCATGGATTCGCAATCAACACCCGCAATTAAGCTGGATACATGCGCGGAAATTGACAGCTGTTTTTCAGGATTTGAGCTTGGCAAAATCATCGATCACCATCTCCTTGCCGGAGGAGAGTATGTTAACGGAGGAATGGGCTAAGCCGTTATTAAATAGAGGAAAAGGTGTAAAATTGACCGTTATTTCAAAAGAAAAGTGGAGCGAGTGCGACATCTGGCTGGATGAGAGCTTTCCCTTTCCGTTTGTGATCATTGACGAGAAAGTTCTGTGGCTTGGGCTTCCACTTGAAGGCGCCAGAGGAGTCAAGCCTCCTTTTGTAGCGGCTAGGCTACGTTCGAGTAAAGTGTGTGAATACTTGTTAAAACAGATTTAGTTAAAAGAAACAGAGGGCCGGTTTGGAAGTTTCCCCGTTTATCAATGTCATTATTGTAGGAGTTTCTAACGAACGACGCCGTACAACAGGGAAATACGAGAACCATCCCATGTTTTAGAAGGATTTTATCCTATAATATAAGCACTATTTGAAAAATGTACCTCATTGTTCTGTAACTGTAAGAATCGTGCCACTGGAAGAAGAATTCCGTAGATTCAGTCATGCAATCGATGGAGAGGAAATACGTTTCCTTTAAAGGATTTAAATCATAAAAATATCGCGGCTGGAATTGTGGCGGGAATATTCATTATTACTGGACCAACTGCTCTTATATTGGAAGCATCGTCAAACGGAAACTTTACGACGGCACAGACGGTTTTATGGTTATTTGCTGTCTATGTGTTTGGCGGATTATTCGGGCTCATTCTCCCTTTATATTATCGGATTCCGATCGTAGGCGGGAATACGCTTACGGGTGTTGCCTTTCTAGCAACGAAGACGTCTCAGTTTACTTTTAATGAATTGATAGGGGCTTATATTGTTTCCGGGGTATTCATGCTACTTATCGGTTTTCTTCTCTTGATATTTGGTCTATTTTCATGGAAACTCGTTCCACTTATTCAAGCTTTACCGAAGGAATTCATTTCGATAATTGTTGGATTTTCTCTTCTTGGTGTGTTCGGAAATAACTTACATCAAAGCTTCTCAAAGCAATCAATTAAAATAAGTGTTGCATTTGCCTTTATTATTGCTTTATCAAATATTACAATATTAAGTGTAAGTGCTCCGGTTTGGTCTTTAGTAGTGGGTGCTTTCATTGCTCGATACATAGAAAATAACAAGCGGGAAAAAATGGAGAAAAAGGGAAAGAAAACAGCTTAACTTTAAGCCGCGTATTATTTGTGTTTCTATTTCACTCCTTCAATTTATTTATGAGTAATTTCTTAAGTAAATTAATTGTTATACTATAATTTGAGCTTAATTTTTATATAGAGGAGGATGTTTATGACTAGAAAGATTTATGCTGCAAAGGGGACGGTTGCTTCTGGACCTTATTCAGATGCAGTAGATGCGGGAGAATTCGTATACTTCTCAGGTCAAACGGCAATGAACTCAGTTTCAGTAGAGAATATGAAAGGTGATATTCAAGCACAAACAAAGCAGTGCTTTATCAATCTATTTGAGGTATTAGAAGCAGCGAATCTTACACCAGATGATGTAGTTAAAGTAAACGTCTATTTAACGGATATGAATAATTTTTCTGCAATGAATGAAGTCTATAAAACACAGTTTTCCGCTCCCTATCCTGCTAGGACATGTATAGCGGTTTTAGCACTACCACTTAATGCAGATGTAGAAATCGAAATGATCGCTAAAAAACGCTAACTTTTCCATGATAGATTAGTCGTTTTTTCACTAGGCAGCCTTCGTCCAAGTTCAACAGGATGAAGGCTGTTTTCTTTCTATAAAATGGGGTTCTTTCTTTGCTTTATTTTTTCTTGTTGAATGACGCCCTGTGAAACTAGATAAAAAGACAAAAGCAATAATAAGTAACTTAATAATGGGAAGATGAGTATCCATTGATGATAATAAACAGTTGAACGAAACTGTCCAATTAGCCCAGCCCATTCTTTCGTAATTGAAATAAAAACAGGTGGGTCCATCCGAAGAAAAGTACCGCCTAAGAACAAATTAAAGATTCCTAGTTGACCAATCAAATGAAGCACTTGAATAACTTCATTCATAAAAATTATTAAGATTTGACTCTTAAGACTAGGAAGGATATGTTTTTTTGCGATATGAAATCTCGTTCCTCCCAATGTTTGGGAAGCCGTTACAAATAAATTTTTTTGTACCTCAATTGCTTTACTATAAACATTATCATATACACTCATTACACCTAAAATAACCATTAAGCTTCCAACAATGAGATTTAATGTGAGTGGGTTCAAAACTGGTTCGATGTTTATCCTGATCAAAATAAAATAAAGAACAATAAATACTGGAAAGCTGCTAAAAATATTGATTTTTATCTTAATATTTTCAGTTGGAGTACTTAGTGGATTTTTATGCAACGCTATGAATACTCCTGTTATCCCGCCAATTAAGACTCTTAATAATGCTACTACTATTACTGTGAAAATAGTATGTTTCGCACCGTACAATAGCAGCGTCAAAATATCATAACCCCATTGATCTGTTCCAAAGATATGTTCCTTTGAAGGTGGAAATGGCGGAGCGGATAACTTTCCTCCTTCTTCGGTAGAGATTAATTGAACTTTTGCTAGTTCGTCTACTTTATAAGGAGATAAATTAGGACCAAAAACAGCAATTAATAAGAAAAAACAGATCATAATGAATCCAATAATTAGCTTTAAATTTAGCTTACCCATTTATGAAAATCCTCTCAATTAAAAAGATAAAGAATTTAATCGTAAATAGAGTACCAATGTACAATAGAAAGAAGGATAACAGTGTAATCACAACTAAATTATATTGATAACCAAAGTTTTTTGGATACTCGAATAGAACATCAGTTAGTCCTCTTGTATTGTATAAATACTCGATAATAAATAGGTTGCTAAGAGACATGCCAACAATTTTATACAAGTCTGCTTTTAAAAAAGGAAGGACATTGCTTGTTACATGGTTCAAATAAATATATCTCTTCGTTAATCCTTTGGCTTTTGCCGTTAAAATATAATCCTCTGTTAAAACCTCATACGTTTTATCATTTAATGTCCGTATCAAATAAAATAAAGGCAATATTGATAGAGTAAATATCGGCAAAAAAATAGCTGGATCGTCCATTGTTAATGAAGCAACCTTTACTACTTTGACTCCTGTCTGTTTATAAATATAAGTAACTAATAATTGAAGTAAAAGAACAAGAATAAAATCAGGAATAATTCCGATGAATCCTAAGATGGAAGCAACCCATTTCGCACTTTTTTTCCAAAACCAAATCCCAAAAATTAAAGATAAAATAATGACGATAAGCAGAGAAATCGTCAAATAAAAATAAGAGGAAAAAAAGAAACTAGCAAGATCGCTTAATAAAAATCTCTTTCTATATCCTTGCATATAAAAATAAGCTTCACCATTTAATAATCCAGCAAGAAAATTTTTAATTTCATGAGGAATTTCAAAAGGCTGGGAAATCACCATTCCATCTAGGTTGTATAAATGTAACGGCAGGGCAGCAAGGAAAAGCAGTAAGCCTATACTAGCAGCCTGAATGAGGAAAAACTTAAGATATTTCATTTGCTAATTCCTACCTTATTTTAGGGATTCATCTTCTTCTCATCTAATTATTGCTTTTTTTCGAATAATTTGTAAATAGTTTTTTTATTTTTCTGAAAATACATCATTTTCTTCCCTGGTTAGTAGATAGGTAAATAGATTAGTCGTTTTTTCACTAGGCAGCCTTCGTCCAAGTTCAACAGGATGAAGGCAGTTTTCTTTAAATCTAAGCATTTTTTTATAGCAAAAAAAGCTTTTCTGTTCTTAAAAATCGAATTATTTCGAAATAGTAATAAACTATAGAAAATTAGCTGTACCGCTTGTTTTGCATAGCATTTTTTATGAGCGGTCTAATCACTGTTATAATA
>JAEWDX010000361.1 GCA_023389895.1 Bacillota bacterium | reverse complement strand
TATATTGATACTCCGATTTTAGATTTTTTAGATGAAGAAGGAAAAAAACATTTGGAATCGTTACATCCAATTGGACGTATAGGAAGACCTGAGGAAATCGCGACTGCTGCACTATTCCTTGCTAGTGATGATTCATCCTTCGTTACTGGTGCTAGTTTATTAGTTGATGGCGGCTACACTGCACAATAATATATGTAGAAAAAAGGGTGCCTCAAAGGAGGCGACTGAAAAAGCCGTATAGCAAGGATCACTTACGGAAAGTTAGTTAATGAAAACGCTCGCATTTCTAAAATGAATATTTTTATAATCAATTTGCGAAATAAATAACAAACTATTGAGTTTTGAGACAAAAAGGAGAATTAACAATGAAAGCAGCAGTTGTTCGTGAGACGCCAGATGGATTTGTTGACTTGATTGAAAATTGGACACCACGTGCCTTGTCATTTGGTGAGGCTTTGGTTGATGTGGAGTATTCAGGTTTGTGCCACACAGATTTGCACATAGCGAATGGGGACTTTGGTAACCCAAACCAATTGGGAATGCGCAATGGTAACTTCCGTCGTGTTATCGGGCACGAAGGTATCGGTCGTGTGGCTAAGTTGGGAGAGGGCGCTTCTGATTACTTGAAGGTTGGCGACCGTGTGTCAATCGCTTGGTTCTACGATGCTTGCGGACAGTGCGAGTATTGTGTGACGGGAAACGAGACGTTCTGCCGCAAGGTGCGTAACTCTGGTTATACGGTTGACGGTGCCATGGCCCAACAAGTGGTCGTTAATGCAAAGTACGCTGTGAAGGTTCCAGAAGACTTGGATCCGGTGCAAGCTTCTTCAATCACATGTGCCGGTGTGACGATGTACAAGTCATTGAAGGTTGGTGAAACGAAGCCTGGTCAGTGGGTATCTGTTCACGGTGCTGGTGGTTTGGGTAACTTGGCGGTGCAATATGCACATAACGTCTTCGGAGCTCACGTGGCGGTTGTTGATGGTAACCCTGACAAGTTGGAAGCTGCTCGTAAAAACGGAGCTGAGGTGTTGATTAATCGTAAGCAAGAGGGAATCGACGTTGCCGCTGAGATCCAAAAGGCTACGGGTGGTGTGCATAACGCCCAAGTGACGGCCGTGAACGCCGCTGCTTTTAACCAAGCGGTGAACTCATTGCGTCCATTGGGTAAGTTGGTGGCTGTTGCGTTGCCAGAAGGTGACATGCAATTGAACATCGCTAAGACTGTATTGGATGGTATCGAGGTTCGTGGTTCATTGGTTGGAACGCGCGAAGATTTGCGTGAGGCCTTCCAGTTTGGCGCTGAGGGTAAGGTTAAGCCAATCGTTGAGAAGGTTGATATTCGTGATATTAACGATGTCATTGACGAGATGCATAAAGGTAAGATTACAGGACGTAAGGTCTTTGACTTCACGGCTTTATAAAATCTAAATAGACGGGTTCTCTTGGAACTTTGTTAAGTTGTCAGTTGATGAATCGTTTTCGCTTTAATTACAGTTAATTTACGGCGGAGATCGATAATAAATAGAGTAAAAAAGGGATGTCTAAAGGGAGGCATACTCTTCCAAGTAATTAAGGCTATCTCATTAGTTGATTTTCTAGCTATGAGATAGTTTTTTTATGAAACAATGAATTGTCCGTTTGTAAATTTAGGAAAAAAAAACTACAACCATTAACCATTTTGACTAAAATACATTTATAATATTATCCATTTTGCACAATGATTGAAAGCGCTTAACTTAGTATAATAGCATTATAGGACAGATTGTGAAAATAATCACATTTTGTTTAATATTAACAAAAATACACAGAGTATAAATGGAGGAATGCACAATGCGTTTAGAAGGAAAAGTTGCCATTATTACTGGAGGTACGTTTGGAATTGGTGAAAGCACAGCATTATTATTTGCTAAAGAAGGAGCAAAAGTAGTTATTGCTGCACGTAATGCGGATAAGGGTGAAAGAGTTGTAAGTCTAATTAAAGAGCAAGGCGGAGACGCAATTTTTATAAAAACAGATGTTTCGCAGGAGGAAGATGTTAAAGAGCTTGTAAGAGAAACTGTAGAGGCATTTGGTAAGTTAGACGTTCTATTTGCCAATGCAGGTGTAGGAGCTATGGGTGATATTCATGAGACAACGATGGAAGATTGGAATAAATTGATTAGTATTGACCTAACAGGTGTGTTTCTTTGCAGCAAATTTGCTATACCAGAAATGATGAAAAATGGTGGAGGTTCAATCATTAACTGTGCTTCTATTCTTGGTCATGTTGGTCATCCTTCTGTATCTGCCTATGCTGCCGCAAAGGGTGGAGTTGTGAATATGACTCGTTCAGCAGCAGTGACATATGCAAGCAAAGGGATTAGAGTGAATGCGGTCTGTCCAGGGTATATTGATACTCCAATGACGAGCAATTTAAGTGAAGAAATGAGACAATACTTAATTACGAAACATCCAATTGGACGACTTGGTACACCAGAAGAAATTGCAACTGCTGTCTTATTCCTAGCTAGTGATGAATCATCCTTTGTTACTGGTGCTAACTTATTAGTAGATGGTGGTTATACAGCGCAATAATTTATCTACCAAAAAGAATGTCTCGAGGGAGGCATTCTTTTTAAAATATAAAGTATCATTTTTGTGACTACGCCTTTAAAACTCTCCTACCCGTTAAATTTCCTCTTTTTAATTAGTCAGACTAGTTTATCCTTAATTACAAATTATGGAGTAAAAGTAAAATTCCTGTTTATATTTAATAAAGAATGAGCAATGCTTTGATGAAAATAGCTTTATTTCAAAAAAAATCCTTTTAAAACAAAGTTTTTACTTGAATATATACATGCAATTAATTTATGCTTTTAATATTGGTATGAGGGATGTTCAGCTTGAATATTCCGAATTTAATCTACTTGGATAG
The DNA here is from genome assembly GCA_023389895.1 of Bacillota bacterium. Taxonomy (GTDB): domain Bacteria; phylum Bacillota; class Bacilli; order Bacillales; family Cytobacillaceae; genus Cytobacillus. The sequence continues at coordinate 8,111 of JAEWDX010000361.1, read as the reverse complement.
AAACATACCAAAAGAGAAACCTAAATGTACGACTTTGGGTTTTCTGAAAGGAGAAGGAACATGTCACAGCTTCAAGGTATATTAACACGATTAAAACATTTACAAGAACAAGCAAATGGTGAGCCATCACAACGCTTTTTTGAGGTAAATGGGGAAAGGAAATGCCAAGTAACTTATCAACCGAAAACGGAAATGTTTGAGTTGGAGGTTTATCAAGATAAGGAAAAACCGAAAAGATATCAATTTGACAATATTGATATGATAACGATTGAAATATTTGATTTAATTCAATAAGATCATATACGAGGGAACCAATTTTTATCATGTTGGTTCCTTTTTTAAGCAAGTAATTAAAAATTATGATAAACTAAAATAAGAATATTTACTTTGAGGAGTTTTCGGCGATGATAAGTCTTCACAGTGGGGAAAATTTAGATAATGGTATCCGAGATTTTTTAATTCCGTCTGAGCGTGTTGCCCATGTTCAAATTGGAAATAGCTTAGAGCATGCTCTTTTAGTATTGACGAAAAGTGGCTATACGGCAATTCCGGTACTTGATCCGCATTATAAACTACATGGTTTAATTAGCACGCCAATCATTATGGACTCCATTCTCGGCCTTGAAAGAATCGAATTTGAAAAGCTTGAGGAAAAACGTGTAGAAGAAGTTATGAATCGGAAAATTCCAAGATTGAATATTAATTCCTCGATGAAAAATTCGATTGCTTTATTAATTGATCATCCTTTTTTATGTGTAGAAAATGAGGAAGGTTATTTTGAAGGTATTTTTACGAGAAGAACGGTTTTAAAGAAATTAAATAGTTTTATTCGCAGTACAAATAAGAAATAAATAAATGGCTCCCAATTTTGGGAGCTTGATTTTTGTTATTAGAAGATAACTATGCCGCTAATCATGAGTTTCCTTTTAAAAAAAGAAATGAGGGGATCTTATGTCTTCATTATCTGAATTTCATTTTCTTTCTGTGTTGGCACAAGAAAAGAATATGCGAAAAGCTGCTGAAAGATTATTTGTCTCGCAGCCGGCTTTATCACAGCGTTTACAAACAATCGAAAAAGAGTGGGGAGAAAAGCTCTTTATCCGTTCACAGAAAGGGTTAACGCTAACACCTGCTGGTGAGATCATTATCAATTTTATTAATGAAGTGATTGTGAAAGAAGAAAAGGTTCGCGAATCCATCCATGCTTTAAATGCTGAAGTGTATGGAACATTAAAAATTGCTGTAGCTTCGATTGTTGGACAAAATTGGCTCCCCCAAGTGCTTAAAAAATTTGTAACACGCTATCCACAAGCAAAAATTTCACTTGTTACGGGTTGGAGTAGTGAAATTTTGAAATCCATTTATGATGATCATGTTCATATCGGTATTATCCGCGGTACTCCGGACTGGAAAGGGATTAAAATCCATCTTTTTGAGGATTGCTTATATCTTGTCGATAGAGAAATAACAGATCTAAAGCAAATCCTTGAAACAGATCGCCCATTTATTCAGTTCAAAAGTGATTCAAATTATTATCAAGAAATCCAAGATTGGTGGCTTACTCATTTCAAGACAGCACCAAAAAGAACGATTCTTGTCGATCAAATAGAAACATGTAAACAAATGGCTTTTAATGGGATTGGTTATGCGATCTTACCAGCGATTACTTTAAATCGTTCTGAAAAGAATATTTTTAAAATCCCGTTATTGGATGAGAATCATCTGCCACTAAAAAGAGATACGTGGCTTCTAGGGTATGAGTCTTCATTTAAGCTAAAACAAGTTCAAGCATTTGTTGAATTAGTAAAAGAGCATATTATTGAAGAAGGAAATGAGAGCGACTGAAAAGCCAATAAAGGATTCATTTTTCTTTAATTATAATCTATTCTTATTTAAATTAATTATAATTTAATATTGACTTAAAAAGATGAAACGGCTATAATTTTTATTGTGAGATAGTTAATCAAATGAGAATATATATTTATTTTTCTCATTTATAATATATTTGGAGGGAATTACATATGGCAGAACGTATGGTAGCAAAACAAGCGCCTAGATTTGAAATGGATGCAGTATTACCGAACAAGGAGTTTGGTAAAGTAAGCCTTGAAGAAAATATGAAAAATGATAAGTGGACTGTATTATTTTTCTATCCAATGGACTTTACTTTCGTTTGTCCTACAGAAATTACAGCATTGTCAGATCGTTTTGATGAATTTGAAGATCTGGACGCAGAAGTAATCGGTGTATCAACTGATACGATCCACACTCACTTAGCTTGGATTCATACAGACCGCAGCAGCAATGGCTTAGGTGATTTGAATTACCCGCTTGCAGCTGATACTAATCATGTTGTAGCTCGTGAATATGGTGTTCTTATTGAAGAAGAAGGTATTGCATTACGCGGCTTATTCATTATCAGTCCTGAAGGTGAATTAATGTATTCAGTTGTAAACCACAATAATATTGGCCGTGATGTTGATGAAACATTACGTGTACTTCAAGCGCTTCAAACAGGTGGCCTTTGCCCAGCTAACTGGAAGCCAGGACAAGAAACATTACACGTGTAATAATAAGAATGCAGGCGCTGATTTAGACAAGAAAATTAGTTGCCGCTGTAATTAGAAGTTGAAAAGGCCTAACGTTTGTTAGGTCTTTTTCTTTACAGTACAAGGGGGTAAGAAAATGAAATTACGAGAGTCAATGCCTGAATTAGTAGGGGCTACAAAATGGTTAAATGGTGAAGTGACGAAGGAGCAATTAATTGGAGAAAAACCAACATTAATTCATTTTTGGTCAATTAGCTGCCATCTTTGTAAAGAAGCTATGCCGAATGTGAATAAATTTAGAGACGATTATCGTAACAAACTAAATGTACTTGCTGTTCATATGCCGCGATCAGAAAATGATCTGAAGATTGAAGATATCAAAAAGGTCGCAGCGGAGCATGAAATTACGCAGCCGATTTATATTGATAGTGAGTTAAGACTAAATGATGCGTTTGAAAATCAATATGTCCCTGCCTATTATGTATTTGATAAAGATGGAAATCTACGACATTTTCAAGCAGGTGGAAGTGGAATGAAGATGCTTGAAAAGCGAGTTAATCGTGTACTAGACGAAATGAATAAAGCCGAATAAGGAAAAGGATCAGGCTCATCTTGCTTGATCCTTTTCTGCTTACTCTTTTTCGTGTATATTTTAGATAAGGTGTTAAAATAGACTATTATGATTGTCAAATAGCTGGAGGAAAAGTCGTGAAAAAGGAATTTGCAGTAATCGGTTTAGGTCGTTTTGGTGGTAGCATTTGCAGAACTTTAGCAGAAGATGGATTGGAAGTTTTAGCGATTGATACGAACGAGGAACGAGTGAATGAATTTTCGATGATCGCTTCTCATGCAGTTGTTGGGGATACAACAGATGAAGCGGTTGTAAAAAGTTTAGGTATTCGAAATTTCGATCATGTCATTGTTGCAATTGGTGATGATATACAAGCAAGTATCTTAACAACATTAATTTTAAAAGAGTTAGGAGTTAAGAAGATTACAGTAAAAGCACAAAATGACTATCATGAAAAGGTTTTAAGAAAAATCGGTGCAGATCAAGTTGTCCATCCGGAGCGAGATATGGGCAGAAGAATCGCCCATAATATGGTCTCAAATAATGTGCTTGACTATCTTGAACTATCTGAAGATCATAGTATTGTAGAAATTGTAGCAAATGAAAGATTAGCTGGTCATACATTGATTGATCTTGATATTCGAGCGAAATATGGCATTAACATTGTTGCCATTAAAAGAAATAATGATATCATTGTTTCTCCGCTTGCGCATGAAGGCATTCAAATGAAGGATATACTTATTGTGATTGGGGCAGATGAGGATATTAATCGCTTTGAGAAAAAGGTTATGGGGTAGGTAATCTATAATTCCGTAACTGCGCGCAAAGCTGTCTCTCGATTGTCTCGGGCAAAGTACAAGTCTTAGTAAGCCCTTAGAAAACACAATCAGGCTCAGTGTGGCTTATTCGTCTTATCTATCCGTCGAGGAAGGGCTAAATAAAGCTAAAAAAATGGAAGCGTATTTCCGCTTCCATTTTTCGATCATACTTCCATAATAATTGGTAAAATCATTGGGCGACGCTTTGTTTTTTCGTATAAAAATGGGGCAAGCGTATCGGTAATTTCATTTTTGATTTCTGACCATTGTGTCGTTTTTCGCTCCATCACTTTATTAAGATGCTTTGTAATGAGTCCTTGAGCATCATTAATTAAGTCGCCTGATTCTCTCATATAAACAAATCCACGTGAGATTAAATCAGGACCAGCAGAGATTTTAAAATCCTTCATATTAATGCTAACAACGACAACAACTAAACCTTCTTCTGAAAGAATTCGGCGGTCTCTTAACACAATATTTCCGATATCACCAATACCACTACCATCAATATAGACAGAGCCGGAAGGGATTTTCCCTGCAATTTGGGCGCTATCCTCACTTAGTGCAAGAACTTCTCCGTTGTCCATAATAAAGCAATTTTCTTCCTTTACTCCGCATTCAACTGCTAACTTCACATGTGTTTTTTGCATGCGATATTCGCCGTGAATCGGCATAAAGAACTTTGGCTTAATGAGTCGAAGCATGAGCTTTTGCTCCTGCTGACCCCCATGTCCAGATGTGTGAATATCACTTAATTTACCATGAATTACATCTGCGCCAGCTCGTGAAAGCATGTCAATCGTTCTGCTAACACTAATCGTATTTCCAGGAATAGGAGAAGATGAAAATACAACAGTATCACCAGGAATAATTTGGATTTGACGATGTGTTCCGTTGGCGATACGGGAAAGAGCGGCCATCGGCTCTCCTTGACTTCCTGTACATAAAATCGTTACTTCATTTGCAGGCAAACGATTAATTTGCTGTGCATCAATAAAAGTATCCTTTGGTGCTTGAATATAGCCTAACTCTTGACCGATATTGATCGCGGCTTCCATACTTCGACCAAAGACAGCAATTTTTCTACTATTTGCGACTGCTGCCTCTGTTACTTGCTGAAGTCTATGGATATTCGATGCGAATGTAGCGAAAATAACGCGTCCCTCTACTTTACGGAAAATGTCGTGAATCGTTTCACCTACGCGACGCTCAGACATTGTAAAGTCAGGGATTTCACTGTTCGTACTATCTGATAATAAGCAAAGGACACCATCTTTCCCAATTTCAGCCATTTTTGTTAAGTTTGCTGGTTCACCAACAGGGGTAAAATCGAACTTAAAATCACCAGTGTGTACGATTTGGCCAGGAGGTGTTTTCACGACAATTCCATAAGAATCAGGGATACTGTGAGTTGTTCTGAAAAAAGCAACAGAGGTTTTCCTAAACTTAATGATATCGTCTTCTGCAATTTCATGCATTTTCGTTTGTCTTAGTAAACCGTGCTCCTCCAGCTTATTTCGGAGTAATCCTAGTGCAAGCTTTCCGCCGTATACAGGAATATTTATTTCTCTTAGTAAATAAGGAATGCCGCCGATATGGTCTTCATGCCCATGTGTGATAAAAAGACCTTTGATTTTTTCTTCATTTTTTACTAAATAAGAATAGTCAGGTATCACGTAATCAATTCCTAATAATTCGTCCTCAGGGAATTTGATACCAGCATCTATGAGGATGATTTCATCCTGGAATTGAACAGCATACGTATTTTTACCGATCTCACCTAAACCACCTAATGCAAAAACGGCAGTTTGATCATTTTTTACAAATTTCATCATTTATCAAATCTCCAATACTTTAAAGTCTTCTCTTTGTTTTTCAAATTCTAAATAATGTCCTTCTAAAACTGTTATAAATTCAATGTTATAAGGTTTGCCTACTAATTTTTTTCGAATGTCTCTTTCTGATTCTCCTTTAACATAAATGGATTGAGTCTTTTCACGGACTGCTACTTGCTTGTTTGATTCCTGAAAATATACTTTGTAAATCATCTTAATCTCTCCTTTATCTAGCATCAAAGGCTAGGGGGCTCTCAGGTGTAAGCCAAGCCGTTATGTAGGTAAGAAAATTACTAACTCATTTGCTGATTTCATACCTGTTGTTCTGAAGCGAGCCGTCGTAGCTTTTCGATTTTCCGCATAACTTTTTCTATTATATATAAAAATAACATGTTTTTCATGTTTTTCTTATTCGATTATTCTCCGCTCATTTTCAATAAGGAAGAAGCCCTTCGGAACATGAAGGGCTCAAAAAAATTTAAGCAATTGTTTTTTTTCGAAGCATATCTCTCCACTGTTTTAAAAGCTTTTTCTTTAGCTTCTTTAACATTGTGGATCATCTCCTTACTTCTATTTTAAACGATCCTTGTCCAAAGTAAAGTAGAACAAAGATGTTTCGATAGAAATTATGATTTAATGGTTTGTTTTTAATAGTATATGTTGAGGAAGAGCATAACTTTCATGGGGAATAATGGCATAGAATTGACAATATTTATGTTTGCTATTACTGTTTGTTTACAGGGGCGATATTTATTTTAGAAAGGCAGGATTTGTGATCTTGAAGAAAATGGTGTTCTTTGATATTGATGGGACTTTATTTGATGAGAATAAGCAGCTGCCTCAGACAGCTAAGAGAGCATTGGCAATGTTAAAAGAAAATGGCGTTTTTACAGCAATTGCTACAGGACGTGCGCCATTTACATTTGAAAGTCTGCGTAAGGAGCTGGATATTGATTCATATGTAAGCTTTAATGGGCAATATGTTGTATTTGAAAATAAAGTCATTTATAAAAATCCATTATCATTAGTTGAAATGGAGCGGCTTGTTTCTTTTTCACAAAAACAAAATCATCCACTTGTGTTTATGGATGATACAATGATGAAGGGAACAGCAGAGCATCATCCGCAAATTAGTAATAGTATAGTTGAGAGCTTAAAATTATCTTATCCAGAAATAGATTTGAATTTTTATAAGGAAAAAGAGATTTATCAGGCTTTATTATTTTGTGAAGAAACAGAGGATCAACTGTATTGTGAAAACTTCCCGAATTTCCGATTTATTCGTTGGCATGAATATTCAACAGATATTTTGCCTTCCGGTGGTTCTAAAGCTGAAGGGATCAAAAGAATGGTTCAGGAGCTTGGTTTTCAGATGGAGGATGTGTACGCCTTTGGAGATGGATTAAATGATATTGAAATGCTCCAAACAGTTGGAACTGGTGTTGCAATGGGGAATGCTTTAGCGGAAGTAAAAGAGGCGGCAGACATCGTTTCAACGTCAGTCGAAGAAGACGGGATATGGAATGGATTAAAAAAACTATCGTTAATTTAATGATTATCGTCATTTTTTTCTAAATTGAAGCGTGACAAATCATCCAAGAGGAGGATTTATCACGCTTTTCTTAATTAGTGTTCGATTGCTGTGGCGTTTTCTATTGGTTTAAAGGGCTCATTTTTATCGATGTGATCATAAAACATAATTCCATTTAAGTGATCAATCTCATGTTGGAAAACGATCGCGGGCATTCCTTTTAGGCGCAGTTTAACTTCCTCACCGTCAATCGTTACACCTTTAACCGTAATCCTTGCATGTCTCGGGACATGGCCTGGGATATCCTCATCAACAGATAGGCAACCTTCTCCAGCAGATAAATAGGCTCCTTCAACAGAATGGCTAATAATTTTTGGATTGAAGAGAGCGTAGCTATGGAGAATTCCTTTCCCATCATTTAGATGAACAGCAATCATTCTTTTGGCAACATTTATTTGTGGCGCTGCAAGACCAATTCCTGAGCGAAGCTGATATTTTTCAGCTATTTCAGGGTTTTGACTATTTTTGACGAACTCTAATAAGTTTTTCAATATTTCCTTATCCTCATCTGAAGGTGGAAGGGAAACTTCCTTTGCAACTCCTCTGAGAGTTGGATGACCATCGCGGATAATATTTTCCATTGTAATCATGAATTTCACTCCTGCATTTTTTACATTTCTCTAGCTAGCTTCCGCCTTTTTATTATTTTAACAAAGAGTATGTAAAATGTTAATAAAAGAGAAGGTACATTTTGCACCTTCCCAATAAAATTAAAAACTTATGCAGGAACAGCCAACAATGATGAGG
>JAEWDX010000288.1 GCA_023389895.1 Bacillota bacterium | reverse complement strand
ACTATTGTCTCCCAACTGATTATCAATAAATCGTTGCATACGCAATTCTTGCAATACTAATTTTTCAATCTCCTGTTTAGAGTAATCTTCTGATACATCAATTCCAAACTCGTCAAATAATTCTTGCATACAATCAATAATTTGTTCTTTATCAGGTTCCCATCCAGAAATGCTTCTATCCTCATTCATTTTTTGTACAACAAGCTCTTGTTCAATGACTGATTCAAGAGCACAATAATAACACTCAAGAAGGTCTGATGAAGGCATTTCAGAAGGTATGATACCCAACTTCATTTCGTTAATCAGCTCAATATTTAAATAGTTTAAATTTATTTCATAATCGTTAACTCTTGCCACGATGGACGGTAGTTGAATTTTTTCATTGTCAGTCAACATCAAAAAATCAGTAATGACTACATTATCTCTACTAATACTTTGGCTGGAATTATTCTTTTTGTTTAACACTAATCATCACCATTTTTCATTCAATTTTTTAATTGCAGTTTCTATTTTTACAAACGACTTTTTAGCTCCGGGAATATTTCCTTCAATTAACAACAAATTACGTTCACTATCAACCTTTATGATTGTAAGATTTTGAATAGTGATCTGTTTTCCACCCATACGTCCGGGCATTTTTTTTCCTTTGTTCACTTTCATGCCATCATTTTTGGCGATTACACCGATGGAACCAGGAGCTCGATGGAATCTTGAACCGTGAGATGCAGGACCTCCACTAAATCCATGTCTTTTAATGACACCTTGAAATCCTTTTCCTTTAGATATACCAGTAACATCTACTATGTCGCCTTCTTGGAATATATTTGCACTAATACGTTTTCCAACATCTAATGATGCTCCACGAATTTCTTTAACATATCTTTTAGGATTGCTATTTGCCTCTTGACTTCTTCCAATTTCCGCATTGTTTGGATTTTTTTTATCAGAAAATCCAATTTGGATTGCATCGTATCCGTCACTTTCCAACGTTTTCTTCTGTAACACAACATTCTCTTCCACTTCAACAACGGTCACAACTATGAGATTTCCACTATCACTAAACACTTGAGACATGCCTATTTTTCTTCCTAAGATTCCTTTTATCATAAATATCCTCCTAATAATTTTAATTTACCGTTAGTAATAAGCTATTAGGGTACTTCCCACGTTCTAAACATTACTCTCACCTTATTTATTGGTTATTGTTTTTTTGATAGTTTCCATACAATTGCCCGCAAGCAGCATCTATATCGATTCCAAATTGGCTTCTAATGGTCACATTAATACCTGATGATTTTATTTTTTTGTAAAAATTAACAACATGACCTTCATCAACTTCACCGAACCTTAAAGGAGAACTGACGGTTGGGTTATATCTAATTAAATTTACATGATATAGACTTCCTGCTTTATATCGACCTTTTAATAGACTTACTACTTCTTTAGCATGGTCAATTGAATCATTTACACCAGGTAACATAATATAAGCGATGTAAACTTTTCTGGAAGTTACTCGTATATGCTCATCTAATGTATCCAACACATCTAATAATGGATATTGAATATTAATCGGCATCAACTTACTTCGTTGCTCATTAAAAGGAGAATGTAACGAGAACGTCAAGTTAACTTGCGGATAATTCTGAGTCATTTTTTTGATGCTTGGTATAATACCAATAGTTGAAATAGATAACCTACGAGGGCTTAAAGCAAACAGCATAGGATCAGTGAGTACATCTAAGGCATCGAAAACGTGCACATTGGATAATGCTTCTCCCATCCCCATAAAAGAAATACTATCAATTGAATGACCTTTTAAATAAAAATGGAGGATTTGGTCAGTTATTTCATCTGAAGTCAAATTTCTTTTTAATCCAATGTCACCTGTTGCACAAAATTTACACCCAAAATTACACCCGCACTGAGAAGATATACAAAATGATTCCCACCCAGCTTTATATTTCATATTTACTGTTTCTATTTTTTCATTTCCTGAAATTTCAAATAAGACTTTAGTGACTTGCTCAGAATGTTGTTCCTTTAAAGGAACAATATCTAAAATAGACTCTCCAAATTCTTTAACTAAAATTTCTCTTAAAGATTTTGGAAGTACATTAATTTCATTGAATCTATCTATTCTTTCTTTAAAAATAGCATTCAAGATTTGATTCATTCTAAAACTAGGGTAATCATGTTCCCTTAAGAATTCTTTTATTCTTCTATACTTATTGCTTAGTTTTAATTGCATCTTTCTCATCCTTCCAAAAGACTCTCTAGTTTTATAGGAGTAAATAGAAAGGAGCTGTCTATCCCTTAAGTTAAAAATAAACGCAAAAAAAGCACCAATAGAATTATCGGTGCTGAACTTTAAATAAAATATGCACAAATAAATAAACAAGGACTCTAAGTCGTTGCTATATAATTTATTTGCCATAGAGGCAAAGCTCCGATAACTGTTTTTATATGGTTGTATAGCATAAAAAAGGACAGACTACTCCCTTTGTTCGCTAAAGAATTACCAATTTTTACATTTTTACCAAATAGAATTCTAAAAACAGTTAACATTGCTTACACCTCCCTTTGTCAAATTTATTATAGATTAACCTAACATAAAAGTGAGTATATGTAAAGTGTAATAATAACAGTCTCGACAATTTGCTCCTCCTCTTTATTAACAAAATAAGAATTAGTTTCTTTCCTAGAACTAACAGTCTTAAACAACTCTTCATTTACAAAATGCAAAGCTACTCCATCATCAGCAGCATAACCTTCAGATATTTCTCCATTCGAAATTAATTGATGAAAGGACGGTCTTCTTTTATTCTCCCCGTCATAGTGAGGACAATTACTACCTTTTAAAAATCCTAAGCAATCTAATTTATATAATGGTGCATTTATAGGATCAGTCACCCCTTCGCTGCTCTTGATAATAGATCAACAAGACCACGCACCCATTCTTTTAAATATGGGCTTGTAGACCTAGTTATTTAACCAGCCACAAAAAGGAATATTACATAGGCTAAGTCTAACATTATGTTTTTAAAATGAGGGGAATAGGCTTATGCACCAGTATTGGTATGTGAATTCAAAGGGGAACGGGCAGCTATATAATAACCAGATTTCAGTACCACCATTATATTCACAGCCCCAAATACCCAAACTTGGAGGAATAAATGGTCTTGGGATTCCCGAGGGTTGGAGTGGTCGAGTCTATCCAGCTGGTTGGAAGAGTCCCGGGGGGTTAAAGGGGTTTGATCGTATGGAACAAGCTGTTAATTGGACTTCTTCCGCCGGCCAAATGGGGTTGACAGCACAAGAGCCTTCTTCCGGTTGGACAACACCGGCTGACAATAAGAGCTTTACACCCCATGGACACAACGGGAATTCGATGCCGCCGGTCGATCACGACGATTGGGAGTCGCAAGAGCAGCCGGCCAACTGGCCGCAGCTTCCCGAACATCCGGGTTTCGCGCCTCAAGGACAGCCACTAGGTTGGGCTCCTTCAGCCGGTCATGCGGGTTTCAACCCCCAAAAACTGCCCTTCCCTTGGGCGCAATCGGTCAAACATGCGGATGCGGGGATGTTCGCACAAGGACATCCCGCCGCTTTGCTGCCGCAGTCCGCCAATCCTTTTGGTTTTAGCTCCTTTGGGCAGCAGGCTAACTGGGGCGGTTTTGGAAACCCTGCAGGCTGGGGGGGACAGGTAAGTCCCATGGGATGGGGTGGTCCGGGAGCCCCGATGGGATGGGGTAATAACGAAGGTAAAGGCCAGCCGGGAATACTTGGAGGCTTACTTAAAGTAGGAAAAGGGACCATGGGTGGAATAGGAATTATTAGTAGTCTAATCGGTGTGGGAAAATTCCTATTTTAGTGAATTAGGCCGAGGGGACAGGTCCCGCGGCCCAGACATTTCAACAAAATATTCCCTTTCAAATTGAATCAATCGTCCGATTAAATCTTCTCAAACATGCACCCTTATTGGTTTATTTAAGATTGGATGCTAATAATGATCGCTGTTAAAAATAATCCAATGTAATTTGTTTGGTCACCACTCGCTGTAGGTACAAAGCACACTCTTGGTAACTCTTTCTTCGCTTGAGCTAATATGTATTGGTCTAGTAGTAGATTCTCTGGTTCTATTGAGAAACTACCACCACCCATTGCAATTATCTGTTGCATCGTTTAATTCCCCCAATAATTTCTATGTTTTTATTTTACAAAAAAGCATTACCGCTGTTCGAGTAATGCAACTATTACATCAATAGGAATGAATAGGCTTTACTGTTTTATTACTTACATTTTTATTTTAATAGTCTATATATGATAACTCTATTCATATTTGATAAAATAAAGTAAACGAATCTGTAGCACATTAACAAATTTATGGTCTTGAGAATAGTAAAGTAGGTTTACTAAGAACCACAGGATATTTCATGATTCTAAGATTAAGGGGGTTTTTCATTTGGATCAACATAATAGTGAAGAAAATGAGAACCATTTTGATGAACCACCATTGGAGGATTTTTTACCCAATGAAGAGGATGAGTTACTACTAGAAAGGCAAAAAAAGCGTAAATCTTTTATAAAAAAAATCATTGCTGTTGGACTAGCTATCGCAATGTTTATTAGCATGATTCAAATTTGGCCGCAGATATTCAACCTTTCTTCGATAAAATTTTTACAAAAGTCAGCTGAACTTTCGAAACAGGAAGACATCCAAAAATATAAAGAAGCAGTCGTTACGATTCAAGACCAGTTTTCAAAAGGGACTGGCTTTAATATCGATGAAAAAGGTTTAATTATTACAAATAAACATGTTGTTGATAATATGTTTCCAATTACCGTATCCTTTCCCGATGGAAAGATATATAAGGCGTCCATTATTCATATCGATCCCGATTTAGATCTTGCATTTTTAAAGATTGAAGGTGACAATTTGCCGTTTCTTTCAATGGCCGAGCCAAATATGTGGAAAGTGGATGATCATATTTATGTTATTGGCAATCCGCTTTTACACAATCAAGTTGCAAATGAAGGAGAGATTTTGGATGGTTCATTAAAAAATGGCATACTTAGACTATCAGCACCAATCTTTAAGGGTAATAGCGGTAGCCCCGTTATTAATGACAAAGGAAAGGTGATTGGTGTTGTTTATGCCATTACGACAAATGATCAAATAGGAATCGCAATCCCGATTGAACAAGTGTTGGAGAAGCTACCACATTAAAAGTGTTTTAAGTCGATTCTCGGGGAGTCCTACATAGAATCTACCTTAGTGAGGGTGTAAAAGGTAGATTCTCACTGGCTCCCACAATATTATTTAGATTGCAATCAAGAAATGAAATTTAATTTGAAAAGACCTCTGTAATACTACGG
>JAEWDX010000175.1 GCA_023389895.1 Bacillota bacterium | reverse complement strand
GAACAACACCAATGATGCCTCCAAGCAAAAAACCTAAAAAAGTAATCATTTTTAATTCACTTTTTGTAATCGATAAAACCATTTCTTCAAGTCTTTCCACCGGAAAAGATTCAACTTGCTGCTGAACAATTTCCTGTAAGCGGAGCCTCTCCATGATGATATCAATGCGTGAAGTGAGCCATTGTCCAAACACTTGAACTCCATTAATAGCGATCGTTTCACTTAACTTTATTCGATAGGAAGCCGTTAATTCTGAAATCGGCGTATGAAAAATATGCTCCAAGTTCATTACTTTTCGAGCAAATTCTTTCAATGTATTCATTATTTCTTCTTTATTAAACTGCTCTTCAATTTTTATAACTTCCCATTCGAGAACCTTTTCCCATTCTTTCTTTAATAATTCAGAAATCATCTCTGCTGTCGCTTCATTTTGGAGAAACTTGATGAGTTCTGGCTGAATTTTATCACTAATTTTTGTATTACCAATAAACATTTGCAGCATACTGCCAAGCATTCCGCTACGATCCTTTAAAAAATCATCAGCCATTCGCTGAACTTGCTGCTTCCCCTCGATGCTAGAAAAATAATCAATCCCTTTTTGAAGAATAAGTGCGCTTATCTCTGGAATTTTCATTTCCGCTTTTTTCATAAGATTTGGCGGGAGTACGGAGTTTAGCTGCTTATTACGATATTGCCCCATTATATTTTCATATTTGCCTTCAATTAACTTATTTAGTTGATTTTCTACTGTTGTATACCCATCCGAAAGCCCGAATTTATCTAAAAATATCGCAACCGTCTTTTCTGTATGCAAAAGACTTTCTACTTCACGATGAACAACGGCTATCATTTCTCTTTGAAAGCCTTCATTTAGAAACTTCTGTTGAATGCTTGCCGGGGTCAGCAAATGGTTAATGACTAATTTCCCCATTTGCTTTGCTAGCTCATCCCTCCTTTTCGGAATTAATCCTGGTGTAAATGGAACCTGCCACTTACCAATATACAGTGCATTATATGGTCTAAAGAGCATTTTTATGGCAATAAAGTTTGTGAAGCCCCCAATTATGGCCCCAATGATAACCATCATGAAAATTGTCGCTGCTATTTGCATGTATTGAAACATCTACCTTCCCTATCGGTTTAACTTTTTATCTATCCTTTTAACATACGATCCAACATCGAATATTGCTCTTGTTTATTATACAGTTAAATCACTATTAAGAAAAATTCAAAGCCCGATTTCAATATAAACGAAATCGGGCTTTGAAATAAAGGCTTTACCAGCCATCTCTTTGTGATTGTCCTGCCAATGCTTGGAACTGACTTTTTAGTTTCTTGCGTGCCTTTTCATTTCTCATTAAATAAGCCGCTCCTAGAGCTAAAGTAGTCATTGCTAAATTCTTTCGACTCATCAAATTTACCTCCTAATGTACAGATTCTTTTCCTAGCTAGGCATTTCGATAATCCCGTACATACTTCTTCTTCCCTTTTACGAAGAAAAATACACTGGAAAAATTAAATCCATTATTCGTATAGGAGGATACTTCTTTTGGAAAGATAAGTGAAACATTCAAAGGGGGAATTCAATTGACAAAGGGTAAACAAGAGCGTGAAAAGGATCTACTTCATGAAGGGAGGGAGCATGTCTATCTCGATATCGATCGGATGATCAATGAAGGAATGTCTGGCGGCTCTGTTCATATGCGAGAAGGCTATACAAATATTGAAGAGGCGAGAGAGCTTCATAAAGAAGAGCCCCCCATTCATAATACTGAAAAGGGTGAATCAAGAAATTAAATTCCATTAGCAAGTGGGGAATATTTACCACAGCTTTAAAAAGTATAATGGTAAAAAAAATGAAACATAATAAAAATTATAAAAGCAGCTTAAAATACTGGGTTACACCAATATAGTGGTACTAATTTAGTTTTTGCTGGTGCAAATCCAGCTAACCCAACCATATTTATCAAAAAAATCTTGAGGAGATGAACCATCTTGAATAACACAGCAAACAGAAGCAATTCATCTAACCAGTTACTTGTACCTGGAGTAGCACAAGCTCTAAATCAAATGAAAATGGAAATCGCTAATGAATTTGGTGTAAATTTAGGGCCAGACACAACATCTCGTGCTAACGGATCTGTTGGTGGAGAAATAACAAAACGACTTGTGCAAATGGCTGAGCAGCAATTCGGCGGTTCTGCACAATCATAATTTCAACAATTAAATAAGATGGCTTAAAGGGGGGCGGAATTGCCCCCTTTACTGCTAAACCATTTTTTTCGGATCGACCCATTCGTCGTATTCATGGCTTGTTATATAACCTGTTTTTAATGCTGCTTCTTTTAAAGTTGTATTTTCCTTGAAGGCAAGCTTCGCTATTTCTGCAGCTTTTTCATATCCTATATGAATATTTAAGGCAGTTACAAGCATAAGTGATTGATTCACATGCTCTTCAATTACTTTTTCGTTTGCTTGTAAGCCCAATAGACAATGTTCATTAAATGAGTTCATTCCATCAGCTAGAAGCTTAATGCTTTGCATAAGATTATAAATGATAACAGGCTTAAAAACATTCAGTTCAAAATTCCCCTGACTTGCAGCAAAGCCGATTGTGGCATCATTGCCAAATACTTGGCAAGCAATCATCGTCAATGCTTCGCTCTGTGTAGGATTAACCTTCCCTGGCATAATCGAGCTTCCAGGTTCATTTGCTGGAATCATCAATTCTCCAATTCCACTTCTCGGTCCACTAGCTAACCATCTTACATCATTTGCGATTTTCATTAAGTCTGCCGCAAGCGCTTTTAATGTACCATGAATATGGACAATTTCATCATGACTTGTCAGTGCATGAAATTTATTTTTTGCCGAACGAAAAGGATGACCCGTTTCTGTCGCAATTTCTTTCGCAACCTCTGCGCCAAATGTAGGATGTGCATTTATTCCAGTACCAACTGCTGTACCACCAATGGCTAGATCAAGCATATTTATCCTTGCATCATTTAACATTTTCTCACATTTTTCAAGCATCGTTCGCCAACCGCTTATTTCTTGCCCAAGAGTAAGAGGTGTGGCATCTTGTAAATGAGTTCTACCGATTTTAACGATATTTTTATATGCTTCTTCCTTCTCCTGAATGGTTGTTTTCAATTTCACTAAGGAAGGAAGGAGGTGCCGAGACAATTCAAGATAAGCCGCAATATGCATAGCGGTAGGAAATGTATCATTTGAGCTTTGCGACATATTCACATCATCATTAGGGTGGATAAATTCGTCTGCTCCATTATTCTTCTGTACGATTTCATTTGCTCTTCTAGCCATAACTTCATTTACATTCATATTTGTTTGGGTCCCACTGCCAGTCTGCCAAACAACTAAAGGAAAATGCTCGTCGAATTTCCCTTCCAAGATCTCTTGGCAAGCTTGAATAATTGCATCTCTTTTTACAGTAGATAGCTTCCCAAGTCTATTGTTCACAACGGCAGCAGCTTTTTTTATTTTTACGAGTGAATAAATAACCTCCTTCGGGATTTTCTCAATCCCAATATTGAAATTATTCTTACTTCTTTGTGTCTGAGCTCCCCAATACTTATCAGCCTGTACTTGAACCTCACCAAGCGTATCTTTTTCAATCCGATATTCAGCCATCATAACTCCTCCTCCAATCTAAAATATGTAAAACAAACCTCTCTTTATATTCTAGCCCAAAATCAACCATATTTATTAATGCATAGCATGATTCATGACTAGAAAATTAATTATTCCTCCCACAATGCTGCATGATCGTCTATCCTTCAAAAAAAAACTGCGATGCAATAAGCATGCAGTTTTTTCGTATTAAGATTTTGCAATTGTATATCCGACAAAAAATATAATGACTAAAACACTTGCAAGTGCTAAAGTAACGGATAGACTTTCCATTCTTTACCCCTCCCCATATGACCTCTATCATATCGCTAATTTTAAAATAACATATTAGTAGAGGGAGAATGATGGTACTTCATCCGAATATGTGGCAAAAAAACAACATTTATGTGAACAAAGTCACTTTTGTTTTCCTTCCTTACTCTATAACGACGGCTGTTCCGTAAGCAATGATTTCGGAGGCGTTTTGCATAACAGCTGAAGTTTGGAGGCGCATACCGATTATTGCATTTGCTCCCTTTTCTTTTGCATCCTCAACCATTCTTCCAATTGCTTTTTGTCTTGCTTCTTCCATCATTTCTGTATATTCGCTAATTTCCCCACCAACAATCGTTCTTAAGCCTGCCATAATGTCTTTACCGATATGCTTCGATTGAATGCATCCGCCTCGAACAAATCCTCTTAATTCTTTAACCTCTTTCCCAGGTACATAATCAGTAGTTACGATAATCATTTTGAATTTCCTCCTCTTTTTCTCTCTTTCTTTCCTAAATTAAGATAAAAATAATCACCAATGGTAGTACAGCAGAAATCGCATAAACAAAAATCGCGATCTTAATATTAATAAATAGTAAGACTATCCCGATTATTTGTCCAACTATTGATAGCAGCAACAATACTTGTTTTAACTTTCTCATACTACCTTTATTCCTTCAACTCGGATTTATGTTTACTTTTTGGCCAGAAGAGCCTTTTGGCAAAAATAAAATAGCAAAGCAATGGCAACGGTGCTGAAATTAAGCCCCAAATACCCCAAAACCAATATTTATGTCCATGCTTCCTTGCATTTATAAAAAGAAAGCTACTCTGGCAAACGATTATGAGCGCAATCATAATAAGCATTGTTGGAGTAAGTTCTTGAGGCTTCATGTCTCCTTCACCTGCTTAACATAACTAATGGTAAAGTAAACAAAAATAAAAACAGTAATTATTCCTTGAGCCGCAATAAAAATAACAGGAGTTCTTGATAATAAAAACAGAACAGTACTCAATATTAATACAGAAACAATCGTAAAAGCTACTACATCAAAGATTAGCTTTTTCCGTAATGTCTGTTTTTCTTCTATAACGAGATTTTCGAACCATTCTAAATTAGGTGTATAAACAGGAGCACTTCTTTCAATTGATTCCAATCCTTTTTCGATTTCATTCATCACAGCAAACAATTCATCTTCTGGAAGCTCTTTCTCTAACTCATTTCGCTGCTTCTTCATGTATCCTCAACTCCTTTCTTACGGACACGATCCCATTATGAACCCTCGATTTTATTGTTCCAGAAGACACATTCATCATCACGCTAATTTCATCGTAAGAATAACCATAGTAATGCTTTAAAATAATTGGTATGCGTACATCCTCTTTTAATTTGCCTAAAGCGGACAATACATCATTCCATTCCTCATTACGAGTTTCCATTTGCCATTTTAGCTTTCTATAAATCTCTTCCTCAAGCTGCCATCTTTTTTCACGCTTTTTTCTCCGCTCTTGATCAATGTATAAATTCGAAGCTATCGAAATAAGCCAAGAAGAAAATTTCGATTTATACTCATATAAATGAATTTTCTCAATACATTTTGCCATCGTTTCCTGCGCTAGATCCTCAGCCAAATCGGGATTTAATGTTATCTTCAATAAATATTTCACAAGAAAAGGATAGTTTAGTTGAAAAAGCTCAGCAAAAGCATGCTTATCACCATCTTTTGCCCTTTTAATGAGTTCTTTATCCATGAGCTTCTAATCCTTTCTTCTCACATCATCTCGCTTTTTCAATTTTTATCATTCATAAGACGTACATGAAATGATAATCGTTCATTTATTTTCAAATAATAATTCATGATAGCGCTCGATAGTAGCGGCTTCGTCAAAGCTTGAAAATAACCTAAAATGATCCTCATCAATGATCCGAAAGTGATTACTAATAATGTTTTGCTGAAGAATGAAACCATCTTGCTGATTTACTTCTCTCCACCAGACTTTCCCACCTAGTGTTTTTTCCTTACGATAGTCAACTCCTTCTCTCGCAATTGTTTCTAACACCTCTAATGGCTCATTTCCAAATAAGAAACGAACCGTTTCTGTTTCGCGAAACAACGCGCAGACTGTCACTACAGTTGTCCATGCTGCTTCAATCCTGCCTTTTTCTATTTGAACAAGTGTTTTTTTCGAAATTCCAATAATTTCTGCCATTCTATCCTGAGTATATCCAGCCTCAGTTCGGATAAGCCGAATTTTCTCAGACACTTTATAAATAATTTCTTCGCGTGTCAAATGCATTCATTCCTTTTCGTAATATACACCATTTATTATAAAAGAATTGAATATGAATAAACAATTAGAATAAAAAACTGTTGCCTAATAAGCAGCAACAGTTAATCATCATCTACATTTTATTTATCCTTTGCATAGGACTACATGAATCATTTTTACAAGAATTCTTAACTGAACATCCGGCACATTTTCCTTGCTTTGATTTTTGGATAAATTTAAATAGTGCCCAGCTTGCATAGCCAAATATTACGCCGCCAATCACAATATTAACGAGCATTTTACTCACCCCATAAATCCTAAAAGTCTACCGCCTTGATAAATAATGAGAGAAAGAAGATAGGCAATCATTAGTGCATAACCGATTGAGAAGATTGTCCATTTCTTTGAACGAGTTTCTTTATAAATCGTCGCAACTGTTGCTAAACATGGTATATATAAAAGAATAAATACCATAAAGCTGTATGCTGCTAAAGGTGTATAATAATTAGCTAAAATTCCTTGAAGGGTTGCTTCATCAGGCACAAAATAGATAATGCTCATCGTTGAAATAATGGCCTCTTTTGCTAAAAATCCAGTTATAAGTGAAGCGCCTGCCTGCCATGTTGCAAAACCAATCGGAGCAAACAATGGTGCTAAAAATCCACCGATCGCGGCTAAATAACTATCATCCAAATCAACATTTAGGCCATTCGGTCCTGCATAGGATAACAACCAAATAAACACGGAACCCGCAAAAATAAATGTTCCAGCCTTTTTAACGAATCCCTTCCCTTTATCCCATGTACTTCTCCACAATGCTTGAAATTGCGGGAGTCGATATGGAGGCAACTCAATGACAAATAGGGAAGTTTCCCCTTTCAAAAGGGTTGAAGAAAAAATCTTTGCAAGAATTAAAGCAATCACTATTCCAAGAATATATAATGACAAAACAACTAAAGCCTTTTGCTCGACAAAAAAAGCGCCGACAAATAATGCATAGATCGGCAAACGAGCAGAGCAGGACATTAATGGTGTCAATAAAATGGTTAATAGCCTCTCTTTAGGTGTTTCAATTGTTCTGGCAGCCATAATTCCTGGTACATTGCAGCCAAAACCGATAATCATTGGAATAAATGCCTTCCCATTTAAACCAACTGATTCCATCACTCGATCCATTACTAATGCAACTCTTGCCATATAACCGGAGTCTTCCAGTAGTGAAATAAAGAAAAAGAGAATGAAAATTTGTGGCACAAAAACAAGAACGCCACCAACCCCTGCAACGATCCCGTCAAGAATTAACGAGTGAATAAATTGTGAAGCACCAGCAGCATCAAGCCAACTTCCAAGAAGATCGGTTAATGTACCCGCAAAGAAACCATCAAGCATATCTGATAATGGCGTGCCAAGTCCATCAAATGTCAGCATAAACATGAGATACATGAGCAGGAAGAAGATTGGCAATCCCAATATTTTATGTGTGACAATCGCATCAATTTTTTCTGATATTGGAACTTTACTATGATTGCGAATGATCGCAGCACCAGCAATAATCTCACTAATCTTCTCTTTTCTCTTCTGAAAAATAAATTGGTCAAGTGAAACTCGAGCATCTTCATGTATTTTATTTATAACAGATTGAACAAAAGTAGCCACTTTATCTTCAGCGATAAATTGGCAAATATATTTTTTGACATATTGATTGCCTTCAAATAATTGGATAGCGAGCCACCTAGTAGATAGATCTGTTTTCTTCTCCATCAGCTCACTAAATTCGCGAATCGCTTCTTCTATTACTTTCCCATAGTTGATTATCTTCATGTTTGGACTTTTTGAAGAACCACTAGTAGCAAGAGTAGATAGATCATTACAGCCCTTTCCCGTTCTTGCAATGACGGGTGTAATTGGAAGCCCAATTTCTGCTGCTAATCTCGCGGAATCTACTTGAATTCCTCTATTTTTGGCAACATCCATCATGTTTAAACCGATAATAATCGGCTTTCCATATTCAATCAGTTGAATCGTTAAATGAAGATTACGTTCCAATTGCGATGCATCTAATATATTAATTGTCTTATCTACATCCTCAGTTAAAAGGAATTGCGTCACAACACCTTCATCCTTAGATAGTGGATTTAACGAATAAATTCCTGGTAAATCTATTAAATTAGCTTTATTATTCTTTAATATGCCGATTTTCTTTTCAACGGTTACACCGCTCCAGTTTCCTACATACTCGTATGAGCCTGTAAGCATATTAAACAATGACGTTTTCCCTGTATTCGGGTTTCCAATTAATGCTATATCCATTATAATCTCTCCACGACGATTCGAATTGCTTCTTTCCTACGAATTCCGACACATTGTCCACAGGATTCTACCATTAAAGGCCCTCCAAATGGCATTAGACATTTAATGCATACTTCCGCTCCCTCCGTAATTCCTAGATCGAGCAATCTTCTACGCACTAATTTATCTGTATGTGAAATATCTAATATTCTTGCCTTCTCGCCCTTTTTTAACTGTCCAAGCATGGTATCACCTGACTTCTGTTTAATAATTGAGAATGATTCTCCTTACTTATAACAATTTTCCAAAAAAAATACCGTGAATAATATCACATTTCATCTATTTTCATGTATCGTTCACAAAAATCTCATTTTCAAACAGCAGGAAAATTTTATAATTCATTCTTTTTCGACAAAGGAGATCTAGGAAATTACTCGAAATGTATATGATGAGCACGATAAGGGTGTTATTTTAGAGTGATAATGAGAATGTGGAGGTTGCTATGATTACCAAAACAATTGATCATGTTGTTAATTTTTTACAAAAGGAAAAGAGGGCTTTAACGGAGGATTGGCTTGAAAAAGTTTCGCTTTCACCGAAAAGTGGTAATATGCAGCTTATTATTGAGAACAGCCATTTAATCATTTCTAGCTTCATCGAAAGTTTTTCCATGGAGAAAGAGAGTACAGTTACTCATATTCGTCATTTAGCTACTGCGATTGCAAACAATCACATCCAAAACGGCAGCAATATTGGAGAATTTATTTACAATGTCAATTTAGGACGGGAAAACATTCAAAAAATAATGTGGAAATTAGATTTGAATAAGGAAGAGTTCCAAGAAATTTATGACCGAGTCAACTTTTTCTTTGATCAATTCTTATACTTTTCCATGACCCATTATAGTGAAAAACAAAATAAAATTATTGAGGAAAAGACGAAATTTATTAATATAAGCCATAAGGATCGTCTTACTTTATTGGGGCAAATGACTTCTAGTTTTATCCACGAATTTAGAAACCCCCTTACTTCTGTGCAAGGTTTTATCCAACTACTTAAAGCTGAACATCCTGAGATGAAATATTTAGATATCATTTCAATTGAATTGGAACAGCTTAACTTTCGCATCTCTCAGTTTCTGCTTTTGTCTAAAAAGGAAATCATCGGAAAAGAAAAAATATACTTTTCTTTAAATGAATTAATAGAAGAAGTACTCATCTTTTTATATCCGAGTATTTTAGATGGAAATGTAAAAATCATCAAAAACTTAGAGAAAGATATTCAATTATTTGGGTATGCGGATGAAATTCGTCAAGTGCTCATTAATATTATTTTTAATGCCATTGATGTTTTAAATGGATACTCATCAGATCCGCGGATTGAAATTAAAAGTGAATTTATCAATCATGCACAAATAAAGCTTGAAATCGGTAATAATGGCCCCATTATTCCTGAGCATATGATTAAAACGATTTTCGAACCGTTCGTAACAACAAAAGAACTAGGAACAGGATTAGGATTATTTGTTTGCAGAGAAATTATTGAAAAACATAAAGGAAAATTGATGTGCCAAACGAAGGATGAATTAACGATATTCAGCATCGTACTGCCGCTTTCCAATGTGTGAATTTTTCCATTTTCTTAATTTATCGAAAATGTGTATACTTCTTGCTTTTTTCCATTTATGATTATCTTTATAATACTAGTGGAGTGAGTTTGTCGATGTTTACTTTAAAAGTCGATCAAGAAATCGAATTACAATTATTTCAATTACACGATGCAGAAGAACTGTTCTATCTTGTAGACAATAATCGGGAGCATTTACGACAATGGCTTCCATGGGTTGATAATACTACTTCTCCTATTCAATATCATTCAATTATTCCAATATGGCTTAAGCAATTTGCTAATAACCAAGGATTCAATTGCGGCATCCGCTATCTTGGAAAGCTTGTTGGAGCTATTGGCTTCCATAGCATCGATTGGAATAATAAGCAAACGAGTATGGGCTATTATCTTGCAAGGGGATTTGAAGGGAAAGGAATCATGACAAGAACAGTACAGGCGCTTGTCAATTATGCCTTTTTCGAATTAAATTTAAATCGCATCGAAATACGTTGTGGAGTCGAGAATCACAAAAGTCGGGCGATTCCAGCAAGGCTCGGTTTTAAAGAGGAAGGAATTATCCGTGAGGCGGAATTTCTATACGACCACTTCCATGATCTCGTCGTATACGGAATGCTGGAACGGGAATGGAAAAGTGAAAAAGAAAACTAATTCTGAGGCGGTCACTTGACTGCTTTTTTATTTTTGCGTTATGTTGGTTATTGTCGATATATACAGGGAATATTATCTTTTAAAGGAAAACATAGCTTTTGAGACTAGAGAGCTGTTTAGCTCCAATGTTTACGCTATTCTAATGTGAGGTTATTTATTATGTTTCTAAATCTTTTTCTTCTAGTTTTCTTAATTTTATTAACATCTTTTTTTGTTGCTTCAGAATTTGCGATGGTAAAAGTGCGTACATCAAGAATCGATCAATTACTTGCAGAAGGAAACCAAAAAGCAAGGGCGGCCAAAATAGTCGTTAGTAATTTAGATGAGTATTTATCCGCAACACAGCTCGGCATTACGATTACTTCATTAGGGCTTGGATGGCTTGGCGAACCAACCTTTGAACAAATGTTAAGACCTATATTTGGATTATTTCATTTGCAGCCGGCCATTACTCAAGTTGTTTCTTTTGTTCTTGCATTTTCTGTTGTTACTTTTCTGCATGTTGTTCTTGGGGAACTTGCCCCTAAATCTTTTGCCATTCAGAAGGCTGAAGAGATCGCATTAGCCTTTTCTACACCTTTAATTTGGTTTTATAAAATCATGTTTCCATTTATTTGGGCATTAAACGGAGCGGCCAGATTTGTTAGCAGCTTATTCGGATTGAAACCAATTTCAGAAAATGAAATGGCTCATTCTGAGGAAGAATTGCGCATTATTCTTTCTGAAAGTTATAGAAGCGGGGAAATTAATCAGGCAGAGTATAAATACGTTGATCGTATTTTTGAATTTGACAATCGAATTGCAAAGGAGATTATGGTTCCGCGGACAGAAATTATTAGTTTAGATGAAGATGCAACTTTATCAGAGGTACTCCAAATTATTCTGAATGAAAAATATACACGTTACCCAATTATTAGTAATGGGGATAAAGATAATATTCTTGGCTTAATCAATCTTAAAGAGCTACTAACGGATTGTATGAAACAAAAATGCAATGAAGAAAAGCCACTGCTTCATTATATTAAACCCGTTATTAGTGTCATTGAGACCATTCCTATTCATGACCTTTTATTAAAAATGCAAAAAGAACAAATACAGATGGCGATTTTATTCGATGAATACGGTGGCACGGCTGGATTAGTCACTGTTGAGGATATTTTAGAGGAAATTGTCGGAGAAATTCGCGATGAATTCGATAATGATGAACTCCCTCTCATCCAAACACTCGGGAAGGATCATTATATGTTAGATGCAAAGCTGCTTATTTCTGAAACGAATGATTTACTCGGTACGACCTTAAATGAAGATGAAGTTGATACAATCGGCGGTTGGTATTTAACGCAAAAATTCGATTTAAATAAAGGTGATCTTATCGAAAAGGATGGTTATGTATTTATTATTAATGAAATTGAAGGCCATCATATTTGTTATATTGAGGTAAAAAAAGCTGAAGAAAAACCGGAAAATGAATGATTTTTTTGTTAAAGAGCCACTTCTTATTTGCTTTTTTCTTCATAAAATGAAAGAAATCTACTTTTTCCCAAACTAAGACGTTTGACTGTACGGTTTTATGTAACATATAATAATTTCAAGGATATTTTTTTCTTACATTTAATGTGAATGCAAATATAATAAATCGAAAGCTTTAATAAGTAATTTTATAAATTATTCACTTTTTTTGATTGATTATAAGCTATACAGTAAGAATGATAAATGAATAGGGGTGATTGGATGGGGTCGTATATCGTATTGGCGAAATAGCAAGCTTGGCAAATGTAACAAAGAGAACCATTGATTATTACACAAAAATCGGGCTTATTCAAGCTGAACGGACAGAATCAAATTACCGAATTTACGCAGAAAGTGTTCTGTCTGATTTAAGGTTTATTGAAGAATGTAAGATTATGCATATTCCATTAGATGAGATTAAAAGAAAACTAGAATTAAAATCAAAAACTACAATGCAATCAAGCGAAGTGAAAAATCAAATTGATGCTGTCACAAAGCAAATTAGACAGCTGCATAATGAACTTTCAGTATTGCTTCCACTCATAAACTCTTTGGATGAACAGCAGAAGCTCGATTTCGCCAAAAAGTTAAGTACTGAAGGCTCATCCTTGATAAAATCTCTAGTTAGCTTAACAAATTAATTCAATTTTTCACATTATCAGGAGGTGACTCCTTACCCGAACTTTTCGGGCTAAGGGAATTTATTTGGACATATTTAACTTGGTGATCATAGCCATTTTAATTGCGATGACGGCATTTTTTGTAACGTCGGAATTTGCTATCGTGAAGATAAGAAGTTCGAAAATTGATCAGTTAGTTGAAGAAGGAAATAAACACGCAATACCGGTTAAGAAAGTTATTAGTAATCTAGATGAGTATTTATCAGCCTGTCAATTAGGGATTACGGTCACAGCACTTGGAATCGGGTGGCTAGGTGAACCGACATTTGCTCACATTCTTCGAATATTGTTTGAGAATTTAACAATCCCAGAATCAATTACTAAGATTCTTTCCGTTGCTTTTGCTTTTATTATTATGACCTTCCTACATGTTGTTGTCGGTGAATTAGCTCCAAAAACACTTGCGATTCAAAAGGCAGAATCTGTGGCTTTATTAACGGCCCGTCCATTAATTTTATTTTATAAAGTGATGTATCCTTTCATATGGATACTCAATGGGTCTGCACGTTTTATTACAGGAATATTTGGTCTAAAACCTGCTTCAGATCATGAATTAGCTCATTCAGAAGAAGAACTTCGCATCATATTATCTGAAAGCTATGAAAGTGGCGAAATCAACCAATCAGAGTTTAAGTATGTAAATAAAATTTTTGATTTCGATGACCGCATTGCGAAAGAAATCATGGTTCCGAGAACAGAGATTGTTTCATTCTCAAAAGATGATACACTTGAAAACTTTCTCGAAATAGTCTATGAAGAAAAATTTACGCGCTATCCGATCATTGATGGAGACAAGGACCATATTATTGGATTAGTCAATATTAAAGAAATTCTCACCGACTTAATTAAAAATCGGCAAATAACAACCAATACTTTGCATGCCTACACACGCCCGATTATTCGCGTCATTGATACCGTTCCGATTCATAACCTTCTTCTAAAAATGCAAAAGGAAAGAATTCATATGGCCATTTTGATGGATGAATATGGCGGGACATCAGGACTTGTAACAGTAGAGGATATCATTGAAGAAATTGTTGGGGAAATCCGTGATGAATTTGATATGGATGAAATCCCTGAAGTTCGAAAGATTAATGACGACCACTATTTAATCGATGCCAAAATGCTCGTAAGCGAAGTAAATGAATTACTAAATATTGAGATTGACGATGAAGATGTTGATACGATTGGCGGCTGGGTCTTAACGGAGAACTATGAAGCGAAACAGGGCGATGTTATTCAGCAAGATTCCTACACGTTCAAAATTATCGATATGGAAGATCATCATATAAAATATATTGAAGTAACGAAAACATTAGCTAACGATGCAACGGTAACATCATTGCCTTTAACAGAAACGCAAATTGTATCTTAAGATAAGGGGTCATGCTCCTTGTTCCACATAGTAGGACAAGAGCATGACCCTATTGTCTTTTCTACATCTTAGGTAAGGAAATGGTAAATTTCGTTCCTCTCTCCTTTTCACTACTAACGATAATATTTCCATTGTGAAGTTGAACAAGCTGCTTCACAATCGATAAGCCAATGCCGAACTCACCGAACGTACTGCTCGTTCTCGAATCATCTGCCTTATAAAATCGGAACCAAATAGATTCGATCTCCTTCGGATCAATACCGATTCCTGTATCCTCAATTTCAATGATTATTTCCGTTTTCTCGTCCTTCCCTCTTAAAATAATATGCCCATTTTCTGTAAATTGATTGCTATTCTTCACAATATTAACCAAAATTTGAATAAGTCGATCATAATCCGCGAAAACAGATAATTCTTCCTGACATTCAATCGAGATGATATTATTTTTTTGCGCAGCTTGGATTTCTAACTGTTCTTTTACAACCTCAAGAATTTCCTCTAAATTCATAACCATTCTATTCAAATTTAACTGATTTGAGCGAATCTTTTCATAGTCGAGGTTTTCGTTCACTAGTCGGATTAACCGCTTCGCCTCGCGATCAATTAGGTCCATCCCTTTTTCAATATCTTTCTCAGGAATGAGCTCGTTTTTTATCCCTTCTGCAAGTCCACTAATGGTTGTTAAAGGGGTTCGCATCTCATGAGACACATCAGCAATAAATTTTCTACGGCGATTTTCCAAACGATTAATTTCTTCATTTGAATTTTTCAGCTTAACAGCCATTTCATTAAAATCCTTTGCCAGTAGACCGATTTCATCAGAATACGTCTCATCAATATAAACATCATAATTTCCCGTTGAGATCATTGAAGTCGCATTTCGTAAAACCTTAATTCGCTTAATTAAATTTGTTGAAAATAAAAGGCTAATTAAGATGGCTGCTGACATCGAGATTACAATCGTATATAATAAAAATTTATTTAATTGACTAATCATCTCCATCGTCCCTGTGATCGGGGATAAAAGAAGGATTCCACCAGCCAGCTGTTTTTCATTCATGAATGGAAGAGCAACGAGCGATACTTCTTGTCCAAATCTTTTAAAATCATGTTTCACCGAAACTTTCTTCCCAAGGGAGATCTTCTTCCATTCCTCTTCTGTAAGCTGAATTAATGGCGTGCTTTGCAAACTAGGATAAACTACCTTCCCCTCACTATTAAAAAGCAAATACCGTGTATGCCTCGTATTTAAAAGCTGACTATATTCAGAGAGAAACTGTTCATTTCCTTCCATTCTTGTCGTTAAATCTTTTATTATTTGCTTCCCATATCCTTCTAATTCCTCTACTTTATTTTGGAAAAGATAATTTTCAACAAATTGAGAAAACGACAGGCTTAAAACAATAAAAGCAAAAATTAAAATACTTATATGACTAATCAGAAGCTGATAGAAAAATTTAATCCTCATTTGTTTCCACCGTTTCATCAAATTTATAGCCAATGCCCCACACAGTTTGAATAAATGACTTTTCCGGTGTTCTAATCTTCTTTCTTAATCGTTTTATATGAACATCGACAGTGCGTTCATCACCATAAAATTGATACCCCCAAACACGGTCTAATAGCTGTTCTCTTGAAAATGCCTGTTTCGGATATTTCACAAAATAGTAAAGTAAATCAAATTCCTTTGGTGTTAAATTCGTAATCAGCTGTTCATTAAAGAATACTTCTCTCGTATCCTTATTCACTTTAAAAAATTGGCTTGAAACGGAATGCCCCTCACCTTTTTCAAGCGACTCTGTTTGATAGCGACGAGTCACCGCTTTAATCCTCGCCATTAAAGCAAGCGGACTGAATGGCTTTGTCACATAGTCATCCGCCCCCATCTCTAATCCAAGAACTTGATCGGAATCACTATCTTTCGCGGTAAGCATAATGATCGGAACTTGGCTTAACTCGCGAATTTTCCGACAGAGGGTCACACCATCCATAATCGGAAGCATCCAATCGACAATAATTAAATCCCATTTTTCTTTATTAAAAAGGTCGAAGCCTGCCTGTCCATTATGAACGAAAACACCTTGATACCCTTCCTTTATGAAAAACATTTCAAGCATGGAACAAACACTTTCATTATCTTCAACAACGAGAATTTTCACTCCGATTCTCCTCCGTTCCTAATTTTCCCACATTAGTTTCGCTTTTTTGGACATCCTATTTCTATAAGTTCATTTTAAACATAAAAAAGGAGTGTGCCAAACATGAAACAGCTTTTTATAATCGCAAGTTCAGTCTGCATTCTATTATTCGGAAGCTTCTTCACACAAACAGCTACAACTACTACATATGCTGAAGAAGGAACGAAGAAAGAGGAAAGTAAAGAACATCATCATCATTTCATTAAAGATGATGAATTTAAACGCTTATCAAAAGAAGGATATTCGAAAGAGGATATTTACAAGGCGGCACATATCGCTAAATTTTCCGATAAGAAAATTGATGATGTATTAAAGACCTACAAAGATAATAACTTCTCTTGGGAAAAAACCGCGAAACATTATGGTTTTGACTTTAAAAAGCTAAAGAAAAAATACCATGATGAAAGAGAAAAATTCCTAGAAGAGCATAAAGAGGAAGTGATTGAAAACGTCGCTGAGTATACTGGAAAAACAGAAGAAGAAATTGAGAAATGGGTAACTGAAGGAATTAGCCTACGCTTTATCGTCGGTGCTGCCGTAATGTCTAAAGCGGGGAACAAAGATTTAGCTGAACTCATTCAGCATAAAAAAGAAGGACAATCTTATCGAGATATCAAGAAAAACTTAAATATTGATCATAAGGTAATGCATAAGGAAATGATGGATCTAATAAAAATGATAAAGGACGATATTATCGATTAATTAAAAAGGGGCAGCCAATCACCGAGATTGAACTGCCCCTATCATGTTTAAAGAGCTTGAGCTATCTCACTGCATTTTGATAGTTGAATTTGCTTCGGATGCATTGAGATCAATAATTTGAAACTACCTTCTGAAGTATAAACATTTACAAGTAAGCTTGTTTCCTGTGGTGCAGACAGGGCAGCATTTTCTTCAATTATCTGTGGTTCCATCCCTAATTCCACACCTTTATTAGACATATTGACTAGAAAAATCCCATTATGCAAATTCAAAAACTCACTTACAGAGGCCTGTGCCAATTCGTCAGCCTCTAATAATTCTTCCTCCGCATAAATCGATGCGATTTTTATTAATACACTTTCATCAAAAGCAAGTGCTGTAAAAAATGATTCCTCCCCTTTTATTTCCTGTGAAACGATCCAATCTGCTTTGATTTCTTGATTAAACTCACTCACTTCAACATAAGCTCTTTCATCAATAAAGCGAATCATATTTTTAATGAATAAAGAGATATAATGCGCATACTCTCTCTTTTCTATGTCAGCTAGATTCAGTAAATTTTCAACTAGCGCTTCGATATTGCCATTTTTAATTGCTTCGAACTTTTCGTCTGAAAGACTATGTAATTGTTTATACTCATTTAAAGCATGAGCGAATGAATCGATCGTCATATAATTTTCATCAATGATCGCCTGTGCTAATAATAAATGGCTGCTTTTCTGTACAGAAAGAAGCTTTTCAACCTGTTCTTCTGTTAAATAGCCCAGCTCAACACCAATTTCCCCAAACCGTTTATCTTGCCGCTTTTGTTTTTCATGAATTTCCACTACTTGAGCTGATGTTAAAAAACCCTCATCCACGGCGATAACTCCTAATTTCAAGTGGATGGATTTTTGTTTCTCAAGCGCATGCTCTAGCTGTTCAGATGATAGCAAGCCATGATTTAATAAATAATGTCCAAAGTATTGACTAAACATGAGTCTCACCTTCTTTCTTGTCAGCTATCAATTTTTCTAGCAACCCCGTTACAGCCTCAAGAGTTATTGGTTTTTGGATAAAATCATAAGCACCACGCTCTAGAGCCTTTTTCAAATATGACTGTGTACCAGCAGAAGAGGCCATAATTACTTTAACATCTCGATCTTCAGCTTTAATTTCTTCTAAAGCTTCAATGCCGTCCTTCTCCGGCATAACGATATCCAAAAAAATTAAATCCGGCTTAAACTCCTTCGCTTTCTGTATTGCTTTTACACCATTCTCTGCTTCCTCTATATGTTTACATTGACAAACCTCTAATAATTTTCGAAGTTTTTTCCTAATTAAGGCAGAATCATCACAAATAAGCACTTTCAATTCCTGTTGCAAATTCGCTCACTCCTATAAATGAATTCAATTCTATAGGATAAAAGTTCTATATTCATCAATAAAAACCTTCTATTTTTTTGATTTATGTCACTAAAATTATAAAAGTTTATATTTTAGACAAAACTTTATTATCAATAAAAGGTATTTATCAATAAAATGTTATAATAATATTATACGGTTTACGTAATCCTGTAATAAATTGGGGGAAGATATATGCATTCAATCACAGAAGAAATTATTCTTCAAACCGCTCATAAGGGCGTATCGAAAGCAAAGCTTATGAAAGTTATCTTTTTTATTGTCCTCGGTTCTGCATTAATGGGAGTAGGAATTGAAGAATTCCTCGTTCCAAATAAAATTTTAGATGGTGGCATAACAGGCATTTCTATCATGCTCTCCCATTTAACTGGTATAAAACTCGGTTTATTTCTCTTCATTTTGAATATCCCCTTTTTCTATATTGGATATAAACAAATTGGGAAGACCTTCGCACTTTCTACCCTACTCGGAATTACAGTACTATCGATTTCAACAGCATTACTTCATAATGTCCCTGTTTTTACAACCGATCCACTCCTTGCAACAGTTTTTGGTGGAATTACTTTAGGAACAGGTGTTGGGATTGTCATTCGCTATGGCGGATCGTTAGACGGGACGGAAATACTTGCCATACTCGCTAATAAAAAACTTCCTTTCTCCGTTGGTGAAATTGTCATGTTCTTCAATATTTTTATTTTTACGACGGCTGGATTTATTTTCAGTTGGAATCGAGCCATGTATTCAGTGCTTGCCTATTTCATCGCATATAAAACAATCGATCTCGTTATTCAAGGTCTTGATGAATCGAAGTCCGCCTGGATTATTAGTGAAAATCATAAAATAATTGGAGAAGCAATTTTGGCAAGGCTAGGACGTGGAGTTACTTATTTAAATGGAGAAGGGGCTTATACAGGCGATGATAAAAAAGTCATCTTCTGTGTCATTACTCGACTTGAAGAGGCAAAATTAAAAACGATTGTCGAAGAAATCGATCCAGGTGCCTTTTTAGCGGTTGCCAATATTTCTGAAGTAAAAGGTGGCCGTTTTAAGAAAAATTCAATTCATTAAGGCTTGTTGACTTTTTTAAATTTCAAGCATATTCATAGTGTTAATTGGAAGGCTACTATTAAAAAGTGTTATTAGTTGATTTTTTTTATAAATCATTGTTATTATTTTTTTAGAATAAATTTGGAAGGTGAGTTATGGAAGTAATAAATCATAAATCTGAAAGCAAAGCACATCTTATCTATCGTTTCATTATGCTCTTAATTGGTGCGACATTAGCGGCACTAGCGATCGAGTTATTTCTAATCCCAAATTCCATTATTGACGGAGGAATTATTGGGATATCTTTACTTGTGAACCATTTAACAAATATTAATTTTGGAATTCTTGTTTTTATTTTCAATATCCCCTTTTTATTTTCAGGGTATAAATATATTGGAAAAACCTTCGCATTTTCTTCTCTTTTTAGTATTGTTGCACTCGCTATTGTTGAATCACAATTGCATCATTTTAGCCCTTTTACAAATGAACCATTATTAGCGACTGTTTTCGGAGGATTATTATTGGGTACCGGTGTTGGACTTGTTATCCGTCACGGTGGGGCTTTAGATGGTACGGAAATTCTTGGGATCTTATTAACAAAGAAACTCCCTTTTTCAATTGGCGAATTTGTGATGTTTTTTAATGTTTTTGTTTTTGGCTGGGCAGGGTTTGTTTTAGGCTGGGAACAAGCAATGTATTCAATTCTTACATACTACAT
>JAEWDX010000302.1 GCA_023389895.1 Bacillota bacterium | reverse complement strand
GCCCTTTATTTACGTGAGACAGCCGCTGCTGGAAGGAAAATGATTGATGAAGGTGTTGCTGTCGCCATTTCTACGGATTGCAATCCAGGATCTTCACCAACAACTTCAATGCCACTTGTCATGAATTTAGCTTGTATCTCAATGAGATTGACACCAGCTGAAAGCTTAACAGCAGCAACTTACAATGCAGCCTGTGCAATCAACCGGCAGGAGCAAGTTGGTTCACTTGAAGTCGGAAAACAAGCAGATCTTGTTCTATGGAATGTGAGAAACTATCAAGAACTGCAATATTTATTCGGTGTAAACCACGTTAAATCCGTATGGAAAAAAGGCATTCAGGTGGTGTGAGATCATGAAGGAAAATTGGCTACAGAAACCAGAATGGTCTTGGAATCGAATGGAAGGCGAGCCAACCTATGTTCATCATTGGGTGCGCACCCTTCATGAAATCGATGAGCCAGAGCTAATCTTTTATGGGGCACCTATATCACGATCTTCTATCAGTGTATCTGGTGCGTCCTTATATCCGACTGAATTCCGGAGGATGTGGAAGGGATTTGCAACCTACAATTTAGAGGAAGATGTTGATTTAATTACTTATAAGGTTGCTGATGCAGGAGATATTGTCATGCATACAACAGATATTCTTTTATCCCATAAGCGGATTCAGGAGACGACAGCAGCGTTAGTAACAGCTTATTCACAGGCCTTGACTTGTATGATCGGTGGAGATCATTCGGTTACGGCCTGCTCTATTCGCGGGATTAAGTCCGCTTATAAAAATGAGACAATCGGAATCCTCCAGCTTGATACCCATTTAGATGTGAGAGATCCAGCTGAATTAGGTCCTGCAAATGGAACGCCTATCCGGCAATTAATTGATGGTGGCATTGTTAAAGGGGAACATGTCATCAATATTGGCTTACATGGTTATTTTAATACGAAGCCGCTTATTGACTATGCAAGAGAACACAATATTCAAATGGTGACATTAAAAAAAGCACGTAAGCAAGGGGTTGTGAAGACGATTCAGGAAGCCCTAAATGATTTGGCTTCAAGAGTCGATCGCGTTTATGTGACCGTTGATATGGATGTGCTTGATATTTCAGTTGCACCGGGTGTTCCAGCATCCACTCCAGGTGGGATGACTGCAGCTGAATTATTTGATTCATTGCTTGAAATTGGCAAGCATCATGCAGTCAAACACATCGACTTTGTTTGCTTAGATCCGAGCAAGGACTCAAATGTTGCCGAAACAGTGAAGATCGGTGTTTATGCGTGGTTACAATTTATTACTGGTCAAGTATGTAAAACAAAAAAATAATACGAATAATAGGGAAGGTAAAGAAACTAAGTAAATTTATGGTTGTTGGACAAATTGGCTGAGAGTTTAACATCGAAGCTATCCTGTAAATAATTCTCTAGTAAACCAGATACACTTTTCAAAGAGTAAATCCAGCAGGCAACCGTTCTAAGGAGGAAGTGGTTGCCTGCTGGATTTTTCTTTCTTAAAAATAGCCTACCACGCAAAGATAATGAGAGTTTTTATTTAATCGCTTATGGTAAATTGAATTTATCAATTTTCCCCATTATGTTCATTTGGTACACTTCCTAATTTATCCCGCATTAACGGGCTGGCCGACTAAGAATGCCACGTCCTCCCAAATGATTCTCATTTGGTCGTGCGATGTATCGCTGACGAAGCCTTCCTTGTCCTGTGGCAACGTCGGCACTAATACGTCCTGTATGTCGTAAGACCCCCACTGATTGAGTTTCACTTTATAGGAAATTTATCTGGATAAGTCGCAATTTTCGAGAAAAATGCTGCCTGATAAATGCCGCCATAAGAAAAATCGCTTAAATTGTTCTCGTTAAAACTCTCAGTTTTAGAACTATTAGGATCTAAAACAACTAATTCAGGAGTAACGGTATTATTTTCATATACGAGTGTTACATTGTTGAAACGACCGTTTTGTTTATCGCCAGAATGATAATTAATATTTATTATATTGTTTGCACGATAATAAATTTCGTCAACAGTATAGCCGGACTTAGTAATTGTATCAATTATCGCCTGTGCACCTGCCATTTTTAACAATTGTTGCTGCGTAATTTTTCCCCCTCCATATTCCTTTAGACCGTCAGTTGTCCAATAAAGGTAATAGAGTTTATACGTATGCCCTGCTCCTATCCCATCTGTAAAATCGAAATCAAAATCTTCGCCTATTGTCGTAAATTGACCGTTGCCAATATAAGAAAGGTTCATACCTGTATAGAGAAGTTCAACGGGTTTTCCATCTTTTACATACCAGGCATATGATATTGAACTGCTGCCACCAGGAAAATCTTCGCATTTAAATATTATGGTGTTATCGACTGTCCAAAGGAAGGTAGTGTCAGACTGATCACCTTCACGAAATGATAAACCAGTTTTCAATTTCTGAGCACCTGAATCAGTAGCAAACCAAACCTCACCGCCGTCGACTGTTACAAATGCGGCATTTTGATTATCGCCAGTAGTAAAGCTCTGAAAAAATAAAATTTGATTTGTAGTATATTTTGCGAGAATAGACTTTAATTGTTCCATGTTCCAATTCTGAGTGTTCTTATAATCTGTCGGATTGACAAAGGAAACCGAACTATTTTCAACCTGAATACTTTTTGCGAGATGCTCTGCAGCCTGCTCAGCGTTGATGTCCCTAGATGCTCCTGTGAATGTACAGCCCGCAATGATACCCAACGCTGCAATCACTGCAAGCAATGCCGTAATCAACGTCTTGGGAGAGTTTGCGATCATGCTGACACGCTCCTTCATCTGCTTGCCGCTTGAGGTCATGGTAGTTGCAGCCGATACTAGGGCGGATGATGAAGCCTTCAAGGAGACAAGTTCTACGAGTGTTCGCCCGTAAGCCAGCCTTTCTTCATTACCCAAACGCTTCACTGCCAATTCATCACAAGCAAGCTCGCAGTCAAAGCGGGAATAAACTCCTGCAACCCATACAAGTGGATTAAACCAATGCACCGCCATACACACGGTACGAACTACCGACCAAATATGGTCAAGCTGTGCATAGTGACACAGCTCATGGGTAATGACATGCTTGGTTTTCTGCGGGTCTTCGCTTACCTCCTGCGTCAGATAGATGGAGGGCTTTAGCAATCCGAACAAACATGGAGAAGGAATTGAATCCGTAACATACACGGACAATTTACAATTGTCTACTTGAAATTTTTTGCGCCGCTTTTTAAGCCTCACATAAAAAGTAATGTTTACCACTGCAAACCATATTCCAACTACGGCGATCCCTCCACCCCACACAATTTTTATGTAATCCGTTAGATGGAAAGGAGCAATTGCATCTGGTTGAATGTCCGCATTTAAGTTATTGTTTAAAACTGGACTTGATTGGTTCGACTGAAAATTGACTGATTGTCCCGTTATGAATTGCTCTGCTTTTGAAGTGTCAATCGCATTCATCACACTTACGGGTGCGGGAACAGAAAAGGAAAAAGGGAGCAACAACCGGATTGCCACCAGTGCCCACAGCCCATACTGCAGCCGACGGCTTATTTTTCCTTTGAATACAAAGCGTATGAACAATATGGCAATAATCAGTACAGAGGAGGTAATTACCGTCTCCATCATTTGAGTCCCTCCTCCGCTTTTTTTAAGATTTTGTACAGCTCGTCAATTTCCTTTTTTGACAGACCCTTTTCCTGTACCATCGTGTTGACAAGCAGTCCCAAACTACCGCCATAAAGACGTGACAAGAAGCCTTGCGTTTCCTCAATTTGAGCTTCCTCCTGGTAGATAATTGGATAAAAACGCTTTGCGCGTTCACCAGCATGGTAATGCACCGCACCCTTGTTTTCAAGCCGGGACAGCATACTGATAATCGTGTGCTTACTCCAGCCAGTGTTATCTTTCAATAGGGCAACAAGCTGCGTAATTGTGCATGGTGCATGCTCCCAAAGCGCATTCATCAGCATCCATTCACTATCTGATAAGCTTACTGTCTTCATATTTTATTCCTCCAATTGGTAGACGTTTAGTTACCTATGTGATAAGTATAAGCGAATGGTAAGCGTTTGTTAACCTAATTTCGAATTGAAATTCCCATTTCTGCACCAAAACCTATTGTCATTTGGAT
>JAEWDX010000364.1 GCA_023389895.1 Bacillota bacterium | reverse complement strand
GCTAAAACATCTTCGTATTCTTTATGCTGATTAATTTGACTTTTAGCAAATGGACATAACGGGATGATTTGTTTTCCTTGCTCACGTGCAAAGACAACCATCTGTTCTACAATATCAGCCTGAATCTTTCATTACGTTAATTCCTTTGTTTAACAAGCTAAATTAATATTTCAGATAGAAAATACTTTTTCCTTTTATACCATGAATTAATTTTTCCGCTTTTGGAAAAAATATTTAAAATTGGACAAGGCACTCACCTCGTTAATGTCCCTCTTATGAGCCTTGTCCCAATCATTTCTTACATAATTACATACAATAAAATTGAACATATTTCTTTTGCCTATCAGTTTGCTTCAGAGCCTTTATGGCTCTTTTTTTTGTTATCCCATTCAATGTAGTTCATTTTGTAACATATCGCTTTTGCCTCTGGAACGGGGGAATTCGTTCAGCTTTTTGAACCGACGGCAAGTGTTTTTGAAAAGGAGGGGAAAGGCTATATTGTCGCTTCTTTTGGTACAGAGTCCGGGCATATTCCATATACAAGCTTTATGACGAAGAAAAGCTATATGGATGAAAATAAAGAGACCGTTGAAAAATTCACAAGAGCGATCTATAAGGCACAGAAATGGGTTGACTCTCACAGTGCAAAAGAGATTGCTGAAGCCATTAAAGGCTATTTTGATAACACGGAACTAGATATCATCGAAATGGTTGTCGATCGCTATAAAAACCAAGGCTCGTTTGCTACGGATCCTATATTAGATCAAGAGGAATGGGAAAACCTTCAAAACATCATGGAGGAAGCCGGGGAGCTACCGAAGCGAATTGATTATGAGACTCTCGTAGATACAAAATTTGCTGAAAGTGTAATGAAAAAATAATCTCTATAAAAATGATCTAAAACGAAAATCTCCTATTTTATCAGAAAACTAGAATGTTTCAATTTTTATATAAAAATAGTCCAAAGAGGAGGGGAATAATGGAGTTCCTAAAGGTTCGAAAAATTCATCATACTTATTTTTCAAAAAACTCTGCGACTACAGCCCTCTCCGATATTTCACTTGATGTTCAGGAAGGAGAATTTATCTCCTTTCTCGGCCCAAGTGGCTGTGGAAAAACAACCTTGCTTTCTATCATTGCTGGCTTAATGAAACCGACAGCTGGAACCGTTTCATTGGAAGGAAAGCAACTGAAGGAAGCAAGAAAGAATATTGGCTATATGCTTCAACAGGATTATCTTTTCCCATGGAAAACAATTGAGGAAAATATTTTATTAGGGCTGAAAATCGGCAACAATCTTGAGGAATCTAAAAAACGATACGCATTTGATTTATTAAAGGAAATGGGCTTAAAAGGGGTTGAAACTCAATTTCCTAAGGAGCTTTCTGGTGGCATGAGACAGCGTGTTGCCCTCGTTCGAACACTTGCAACTGAACCAAAGCTCCTTCTACTTGATGAGCCCTTTTCTGCGTTAGATTATCAAACAAAACTCAAGCTTGAAGATCTCGTGTCACAAACATTGAAATCCTTTGGGAAAACAGCCATTCTCGTTACTCATGATATTGGAGAAGCCATTGCGATGAGTGATCGCGTTTTTCTTTTCTCCTCTAGTCCTGGAAAAATATATAAGGCTTTCACAATGCCGGAAGAATTGCGAAATGCTTCACCATTAAATGCTCGTAATCACAGCATCTATTCAAAAATCTTTCAAACTGTCTGGAAGGAGTTGGAGTCTCTTGAACCAACAAACGAATATTAAACTCCTTCATCAAACATATCTTCAATCGTTAAAACGCGAGAAAAAATGGGTCCGCTTTTACCAAATTATTATCTTTCTCCTTTTTTTCTCAAGCTGGGAGCTTGCTAGTCAAAGGGAATGGATTGACCCATTAATTTTTAGTGCTCCTTCAAAGGTTTGGGCCTTATTAGTCGCAAAAATTCAAGATGGTACATTATTTATTGATTTAGGTTTTACCCTTTCAGAAACCGTATTTGGGTTTATCCTTGGAACTGTTATCGGAACACTTCTTGCGGCAATTCTTTGGTGGTCACCAATGCTTTCAAAAATAGCTGACCCTTATTTAGTCATCCTAAATTCCATGCCAAAGGTAGCTCTTGGACCTATTCTCATCGTTGCACTTGGACCAAGCTTCACTTCTATCGTCGCAATGGGGGCGATTATTTCCATCATTATCACAACCATTGTTGTTTATACCGCCTTTAAAGAAGTAGATCCAAACTATATTAAAGTCCTGCAAACCTTTGGCGCATCACGCTATCAAATTTTTAAGGAAGCGATTTTGCCCGCTTCATTCCCAGTCATAATCTCCACATTAAAGGTGAATGTTGGCTTATCATGGGTTGGCGTTATCGTCGGAGAATTTCTCGTATCCTCAAAAGGTCTAGGCTACATGATCATTTATGGATTTCAAGTATTTAACTTCACACTTGTTATGCTGTCATTACTCGTCATCGCGATCTTCGCTACCATTATGTATCAGCTTGTTGAATTATTAGAAAAGAAATTAATCAAAGATGGTTCATAAGAAAGCAAAATATTGCTTTCCTTATGAACCTTTTTTTATCCCTTTCAAACTAGTTCCAAGACTCCCTCTTCAACACAGCGATTGAAAAGCTCTCAGCTATCAACAATATTAATATTATAATGTTCAAGCCACATATTAATTTGAGATAAATGTGCGATTAACTGAGGTCCTGTCATGAGCTGACCGTACCAAGGAACTTTAAATGAATATCCGTTTGAGTCGATAATGTCCTGAACTTTTTGTTTGGAGACTATTTGTAGGATTGGAGATGTTTTCGTGTTGAGGATATTTGTTAACATATTTTTTACGAGATTCATATATTTAGGATGATATGTCTTTGGATAAGGACTCTTTCTTCTGTAAAGCACCTCATTTGGAAGAATCCCTTCTAAAGACTTTCTTAATATTCCTTTTTCACGACCATTCAGCATTTTCATTTCCCATGGAATGTTCCAAGCATATTCAACAAGGCGATGATCGGCGAATGGGACACGCACCTCTAAGCTTGCTCCCATACTCATTCGGTCTTTTCGATCGAGCAATGTCTGCATGAACCAAATCATATTTAAATAAAACATTTCCCGTCTTCGCGCTTTTAATGGTGTTTCTCCATCTAATTGAGGAGTTTCAGCAACCGTTTCATCGTAACGCTCCTTCACATACCCTTGTAAATCAAGCTTCTTTTGCCATTCGGGAAGAAGTAGCTGTTCCCTCTCCTTCTGTGATCTCATCCAAGGAAAGCCACCTCTTGCAAGCAGCTCTTCTTTATAAAACCAAGGATACCCACCAAAAATCTCATCTGCACATTCACCAGACAAAGCTACCGTAAAATCTTGTTTAATCTGTTCACAAAACCATAAGAGTGATGAGTCAACATCCGCCATTCCAGGTAAATCCTTCATTAGCACAGCATCCTTCAATCGCTCTGCAAGCTGTTCATTATTAATGATCGCCGAGTGATGAATAGAGTCTATATGCTGCTGCATTTTTTGAATCCATGGTCTGTCTTCACTAGGCTGGAACATACTTTCTTTAAAGTATTCACTATTGCGCTCATAATCAATTGAATACGTATGAAGAGTACCCCTTCCTTCCCTTTTAAAATAATCAGAAGCTATTGCACTAAGCGCACTTGAATCAATGCCCCCTGATAAAAAAGTACAAACAGGAACATCTGCAACTAGTTGGCGTTCTACAGCATCCTTTACAAGAAATTTCACTTGCTCTACAGTCTCTTCAACTGAGTGCAGATGCTTTCTGCTTTCAACATTCCAATAACGCCAAATTTTCAAGCCATCTCTAGTATAGGTAAGTACATGTGCAGGACGAAGCTCCTTTATTCCTCGGAGAATCCCATGACCTGGTGTTTTAGAAGGACCTAAGCCAAACACTTCCTTTAGCCCTTCTGTATCTATCTCTGCCTTCACATTAGGATGAGCCAAAATCGCTTTCAGCTCTGAGGAAAACAATAATACACCATTCCACTCCTTGTAAAATAACGGTTTCACCCCAAGACGATCTCTCGCCATAAAAAGCTTCTCATTTTGTTGCTCCCATACTGCAAAAGCAAAAATTCCATTTAAATGCGCAACACAGCCCTCTCCCCATTCCATATACGAGGCTAATAACACTTCCGTATCTGAATGACCATTAAATGAATATCCTCTCTTTACAAGCTCTCTTCGAATGTCATCTGTATTATAAAGTTCTCCATTATAGAAAATCGTATAGGTATCGTCTCCTTTCATCTTTGTCATCGGCTGTGAACCGCCAGAAGG
The DNA here is from genome assembly GCA_023389895.1 of Bacillota bacterium. Taxonomy (GTDB): domain Bacteria; phylum Bacillota; class Bacilli; order Bacillales; family Cytobacillaceae; genus Cytobacillus. The sequence continues at coordinate 6,775 of JAEWDX010000364.1, read as the reverse complement.
GTCAACAACAATTAGGCGTTTATGCCCAAAGGCAGCATGACGTGTAATCCAGACATTTGATTCGTCTGGACCACGTTTCGCCATCGTGTTCGCCATTTTTTCCACGATGAACTTCTTCGTTGTTAAATCTTGATGCCAATCAATCCATCCTGTAATTCCACACACAGATAATCACACTCGCTTACTATTAATATTGTAAAATATACTGCTCTCTTTCCCACGGATGCACTTGCGTACGGAACCTATTCCATTCGATTTCCTTTCCTTCAATAAATCGCTCAAGTAAATGACTGCCTAAAGCATTTGTGATGACTTCATCTGTCTTTAAATTTTCCAATGCTTCAGCTAAATTAGCTGGAAGATCAAGGATTCCATTTTCAATCCGTTCTTCTTTTGTCATGACGTAGATGTTTCGATCAACAGGTTCTGGTGGAATTAAGTTATTCTTTATCCCATCTAAACCAGCTGCTAGCAGCACTGCCATAGCTAAATAAGGATTGGCAGCTGGGTCGACACTTCGTACTTCTACACGGGTGCTTAAGCCACGGGATGCTGGAATGCGAATAAGCGGACTTCTGTTTCTAGCCGACCATGCAACATAGCATGGCGCCTCATAACCTGGAACTAAACGCTTATACGAATTGACTGTTGGATTTGTAATCGCTGTGAAATTTGGTGCATGCTTCATTATTCCTGCAATAAATTTTCTAGCTGTATCACTCAATTGCAAATGACCGCTTTCCTCATAAAAAACATTCACTCCGTCTTTAAACAAGGATAGGTTGCTATGCATTCCTGATCCATTCACACCGAACAATGGCTTAGGCATGAAGGTTGCATGCAGTCCATGCTTTCTTGCAATTGTTTTTACAACGAGCTTAAATGTTTGAATATCGTCACAAGCCTTCAAAACATTCTGATATTTGAAATCAATTTCATGCTGTCCTGGAGCGACTTCATGATGGGAAGCCTCAATTTCAAAGCCCATCACTTCTAGCTCCAATACAATATCACGTCGACAATTTTCCCCAAGATCCGTTGGAGCTAAATCAAAATATCCAGCTTGATCATTCAATTCAAGTGTAGGCTGACCTTTGTCATCAAGTTTAAATAGAAAAAATTCAGGTTCTGGGCCGACATTAAATTCTGTAAACCCAAGCTCCTCCATTTCTCGTAAAACTCGTTTCAGATTACTACGCGGATCTCCATCAAATGGAGTTCCATCAGGATGAAATATATCGCAAATGAAGCGTGCAACCTTTCCTTTCTCAACTGTCCATGGAAAAATGACGAATGTGTCTAGATCAGGATATAAGTACATATCCGATTCTTCTATCCGGACAAACCCTTCAATTGATGAGCCATCAAACATTATTTTATTATTCAATGCTTTTGACAGTTGACTAATTGGAATTTCTACATTTTTTATCGTTCCAAATAAATCTGTAAATTGTAAACGAATGTAGCGAACATTTTCCTCTTTCGTCATTTTCAATATTTCTTCTTTACTATAAGAGACTGCCATTTCATACCCTCTCTTCTCTCAATTTTTTTTACTGTCCATTACTAATTCGCCATGACAAATATATTCAGCTTCTCCCCTTTGCCAAATATGATCATTTTTATCCCATCTTATCGTTAATTGTCCACCAGGGAGAAAAACCGTTATTGGGAGATTTTTATCCACTAACTGATTCAATGTAGCTGCAACAACTGCTGCACAAGCACCCGTTCCACATGCCATTGTAATTCCGGAGCCTCTTTCCCACACACGATAAAAAATCTCATCTCGGCTTTTCACATTCGCAATCCCAACATTTACACGTTCAGGAAATACATCAGAGCATTCAATTAATGGTCCAATTTCTCCCAACGGGTAGGTGTCCACATCATCGACAAACAAAATTGCATGTGGGCTGCCCATCGATACACAAGTCATTAAAAATTCCTTCCCATCAATAGAAATGCGTTCATTAATTGTTTCAGTTAAAGGTTCACCCTTCATTGGAATCATTTCCTTCAACAACTTCGGTTTCCCCATATTAACCGTTACAAAACGAACATTTCTTTTTTTATCAGCGTCTACCTCTACACTTACTATTCCGCCTAATGTTTCAATCGTAAATTTATTTACTGTTGCATACATGTGGTCAAAAAGATATTTTGCTACACAACGAAGACCATTCCCACAATTTCTTCCTTCTGAACCATCCTTGTTAAAGATTCTCATCCGAAAATCAGCAGCTTCTGAAGGGCAAATTAGGATAATGCCATCAGAGCCTATTCCAAGATTTACATTTGAAACTGTTCTAGCAAGCTGTGCAAAGTCTTGATCCTCCATCGACATTTCGAGCAAGTTGAAAAAGATATAGTTATTTCCTAATCCATGCATTTTAGTAAAATGCACCTTATTCCCCCCTCTCAAAAACGAACTGATCTTTCCTTAATCTTGATCTTATTTCTTCCATAACCTGCATTTCTTTCTCAACGCTGTTTGCTTGAAAGGTGACAGAAAATCTAACGTATTGACCTACATCATCCCAAGGAACAGTTGAAATGAGATGCTCTTTTATTAAATATTGGCTAAATGCTTCCGCAGATAGAAAGGATGGTCCATTCACTACAGCTCTTGGTGCTTTCGTATATAGAAAAAAGGATGCATTCGGTTTATTTGCCAGAAAACCAACCTCATTTAACACCTTTACTAATTGCTCATGTCGACGAGAATACTTTGCTGCAATCTGTTCTGTCATATCTGGTTGAGATAATGCAAAGGCTGCTGCTTTCTGAATCGCGATAAACTGTCCTGAATCATAGTTATCCTTCACTGCTGCAAACGCTTCAATAAGCCTTGAGTTTCCTGCAATAAATCCAATTCTCCATCCTGTCATATTGAATGATTTTGATAAGGAATGAAGTTCTACTCCTACATCCTTTGCGCCAGGAACGGAAAGAAAGCTAAGCGGCTGTTCCTTATCAAAAACGAGGGCTGCATATGCAGCATCATGCACAACAATCAATTTATTTTTCTTCGCAAAATGAACGACTTCCTCGAAAAATTCTGCAGTTGCGGTTGCTCCTGTCGGATTATTAGGGTAGTTCAAATACAGCAGCTTTGCTTTACGAAGAATACTTTCATCCAATGCATCTAGCTTTGGCAGAAACGAATTTTCTTCCGTAAGTGGAAGGTCAATTACATTACCTCCATAGTATTTTGTGTGGGTAGCGATAATAGGGTAGCATGGTGATGGAATTAAGGTGAGATCACCATGATTAATGAAAATAGATGGTAGGATAGCAAGTGCAGATTTTGAACCAATCACATGATTGATTTCTGTTCTAGCATCAAGGTTCTTCACACCAAAAACACGATCCATATATGACACAGCTGCTTGCTTAAATTCGGCAATTCCATTATCTGCGTAATAGCGATTTTCGGGCTTATTTGCTTCTTCTGTTAATATTTGTACAATCTTTTCATCTGCCATTGCATCTGGTTCACCGACACCTAAATCAATTAGCTTCATATATGGGTTTGCTTGAATTGCTTCTCTTTTTGCTCTTTTGATTTTTTCAAACTTATATATTTCTTCCTTAAAGCCGAATTGCGGTCCGCCTATTCGTTCTGCGAACAATTGCTGTAAATAATCTTCTGCCATATTACTCCCCCACGATATGAATCTGACCTATCATTTTTTTCATCATAACATTTTGATAAGTATTTTTATTTAGATAATTCAATGAAATATTTGCACTTTTTTACAAAAAAAAAAACGCCAGGTACCAGCACCTAACGTTTCATTAGCGAATTTCTGACGGATTTTTTCCTGTATACTTTTTAAATTGTCTACTAAAAAAATGAAGATCATTATAGCCAAGTGCATGAGCGGCTTCTGTCACTGTCATTCCCATATTATGGAGCAAATGCTCGGCGCGAACAATTCGGGACTGAATAATATAAGAGCGAACAGTCTGTCCGGTAATCTGCTTAAACTTCTGCGAGAAATAGCGGGGGGATAGTTCAGCTCTAGCTGCAAGACTTTCAATGGAATGTGGGTATCCTGGATGCAGTTGAACATAGTTAGCAATTTCTCTAATTGTTTCTAGCATATCATGACTCAAACGATCCAAGGGAATTTCATTTTCTCGTTCTTCTCTTAGTAACTGAATCATTAATTGCTTTAAAATAAGCTTAGCTTCAATTTCTGCTCCATATGTTTTCACGAGAAATAAGCGAACATATCGAGTTAACAACGATTCAAATGTAATATTGTCTTGAATCACACGGTAGCTATTCGGGATCAATTCGGGTGTTTCTTTCAAATCAAAATGGATATACGTTAGCACAAGCGGATTTTGTGGGTCATGGGTGGCGGTCGTCCATTCGTTAGGCTTAAAGAGAAAACAACTGCCTTTTTGTGCCGTATACAACCTTCCATTAAGGATTACTTCCCCGCTTCCACTCCAAACATAAAATAAATCATAGTTAGGGAGCGGTTGCGCTCGCTTTTTCCATTGCCAATTCGGTTCACAATGTATGGTTGCAAATGCTGGCTTCAAAATAAAAGAATCTGAATTCAAATTTAGCATTGCCCTCTCCCTTTATGCATTAGCTTTCAATATGAATTTTCTATTTCCACTATTCTTAAAATACTTTTTTCGACAACTTGATCCTTCATAATAAAACTATATTCGGCACCCCATCTTAATGATAATAAATCACCTTCAATAAGTTTTGGTCCCATCGTTTCGAAATAATCATCTTTTTCAGTTATATTTTCAATCAATCCATAATAGATCGCTTTAACAAATGAACCAGCATGATTCGTTACTTCATATTCTCCGATGAAAGTTAGTTTCGCAACTGTTGCCCCTGTTTCCTCCATTACTTCACGTCTCGCAGCTTCCTCTAACGTTTCACCAGGCTCAACCTTTCCTCCTGGGAACTCTAGTCCTCTTTCTTTATGCTTTGTCAGAAGCCAATGACGACCCATTCGACATATGACAAGAACATGCTTCGGCTGCTTGGAAAAGGAATTACCTTGAAACGAAAGCTTAACTAAACCACCATTTACATCATTAAATATCTCCATTTATCCAAACCCTCTTTATTGATCATTTCAGAAACCATATTAGAAATCATCTTACCATATTGTGAAAAAAAGACGACTTGAAAAATATTTGAAACTTTTCCAGTTGTATTTTCGTAGATTAATTGAATACAAAAAAGGAGTTGTTATTTTTGAAAAAACACCTATCATACTTAGTAGGTCTTCTTCTCGTTTTTATGCTTGCAGCATGTAACCAAACAGCTGAACCAGTAAATAAAGATAAAAGCGAAAAACAATCAAGCTTAACATTAGAGGAAGTATTAGAAAAAGCGACCGCTGCCTCTGAAAGCTTAAAAAGCTTCTCTGTAAAAATGGAGATGAGCCAAAATATTAGCTCTAATGAACCAGGCGTAAGTATGGATACTCAATCTGCCATTGATATGGATATCGTAACAGATCCAATGGCTTACTATCAAAAAATGTCCATGACGATGGGTGAAGAAAAAGTCGATATGGAAAGTTATTTTTCTGAAGCTGGAATGTTTTTTTATGAGCCAACAGGTGGGCAATGGATGAAGTTCCCACAAGAAATGACTGATATGTTCTTACAAATGACTGGTGAGCAGCAACAGAATCCTGGCGATGAATTAAAGAAGCTACAACAGTTTGCTGATGATTTCACCTTTGAACAAGATGATAAAAACTTTATTTTAAAGCTAAAAGCATCAGGAGAGAAATTTAATACCTTTATTAAAGAGACGGCAATGGAATCAATGCCAACTGGAATGACTGAAGAAATGGATCTATTTGATAACATGGATATTAAATCAGTCAATTACGAAATCATCGTTGATAAAGAAAGCTTCAATCCCGTTTCCTTGAAAATGGATATGGAAATGGATATGACGGTTGAAGACGAAACCATTACTTTGAAACAAAAAATGGATGCTAAATACTTAAATCTAAACGCGATTGATGCGATAACAGTTCCACAAGAAATCATTGATTCTGCTGTTGAGATGGATATGTAAGAAAATCGAAAGGTGCTGTCCTAAGCGGGATGGCATCCTTTCTTTATTCCCGCAAAACCCCCATGCTCTCAATATGATTCCTTGCTTCATCATCCCCTAACTGATAAATCATTCCATATGCTTTCAACAAAAAAGCATCATAATCATCATTTACCTTATCATTATGGTATTCTAGAAATGGAAGATGCGTTCTCCAAAAGCTTTTTGCATCAGCCGAATAACTTTGCGTAAAGTACGAACGCAGCTCCTGAATTTCAGCATCAGTTGCCGTTATTCTGAAATCCCAGCGAGAATCTGTTGCACTTTGTGAAATTTCACCTGTTCCAAGCGTAATATAATATGTATTTTTATTTTCTTTCATTGTTAGTCTCCTTTGTCTTGCTGCAACGGCTATCGGCTCGCCAGCTCATCTTATACTTTGGACAAGCAGGACATGCTGACATTGTAACGAGGCTGTCTTCCTTAAATTGAGTTAGCCGTCTTAGCTTTTTAATTTTTCTTGAAAAACTTAATGGCTACGCTATTATTATTTAGCAATTCCCCCATAATTCATACAAGATCATTAATCTATTCTGCTGAGTTACTCGGCACAATTGCGGATGATATTGTTGCGATTGACGAAGCGATGAGATGGGGCTTTGGATGGGAGCATGGGGGTTTTGCGGGAATAAAGAAAGGATGCCATCCCGCTTA
>JAEWDX010000303.1 GCA_023389895.1 Bacillota bacterium | reverse complement strand
GGTTAGGACAAGCCGAGTATTGGTTATAGTGATTTTTCATTTATATACCTCCATTAAGCCTTAGTATAAAAAAGAATACTATACAACAAAATTGTGCGTTCTTACGAAAAATAATCCTTTGTACTATTATAACAAATATAACGGCATGAAAAACCATTGACTCTCTTTTTGATGCCGGTTAAAAAATTTTACAGAACTATACGAAAGGATGAAATAATCATGGCAACTATAAAAGCTGTGGGTTTGTATCGTTATCTACCTATTGATAATTCAGAAAGCTTGATAGATCTACAGCTGGAAAAACCAAGTGCTACGGGTCGGGATTTACTCGTTCGCGTAAAAGCTGTGGCAGTTAATCCAGTTGATTATAAGGTTCGATCACCCAAAGAAAAGGTAGAGGACAACCCGAAAATTTTAGGCTGGGACGTGGCAGGAATTGTTGAAGAAGTTGGACCAGATTGCACGTTATTTCAACCAGGTGATGAGGTCTATTACGCTGGTGACATCACTCGGCAAGGTGGTAATAGTGAATTTCATCTTGTTGACGAAAGGATCGTAGGGAAAAAACCAAGATCTTTGGACTTTGCACAAGCTGCTGCTCTACCATTAACAACAATTACTGCTTATGAAGCACTATTTGATCGTATGAATATTAGTCGTGATTCAAACGAAAACAAGAATAAAACGCTTTTAATTATTGGCGCTGCAGGTGGGGTTGGCTCCATAGCTATTCAATTAGCGAAAAAGGTGGGGTTGACTGTTATTGGTACTGCCTCCAGACCTGAATCGATTGCTTGGGCAAAAGAACAAGGGGTTGACCATATCATTAATCATTTTGAGGAGTTCGTCCCACAATTAAAACAGGTGGGATTTGAAACAGTTCATTACATTCTCTGTCTTAACGCAACAGAGAAGCATTGGGCAAATATGGCAAAGGCTATTGCTCCCCAAGGAAAAATTTGCTCAATTGTCGAAACAGACGTGCCTCTTGATCTAACATTACTAAAAAACAAAAGTGTAACCTTTGTTTGGGAGTTGATGTTTACAAGACCCATGTTTCAGACGGAAGATATGATCGAACAACATAAGCTCTTAAACGAAGTTGCTGATTTAATTGATAGTAAAATAATAAAAACTACCCTAAACAAACGTCTCTCACCTATCAATGCTGAGAATTTGCGAAAAGCTCATTCATTACTTGAGACTGGCAAATCTATTGGAAAAATTGTCGTAGAAGATTTTTAATGTAAGGGGAACCGCCAGCCAAACGCGGATTTTGTACGCTAAGGATTACCGACTTCAGATCGCCAGGGTTTCGGACAGATGCAGGGATGCATGTCCTCCCCTTCGGGAGGCTTGCAAATTTGAGAGTTGCTCCAGAACAGGGCTGACTCTACATCTCTCGCATTGATATATCGGCAAATTCAGATATTGACATATCGGTAAATTTCGATATAATCAGGTTAAGGAGGTCATGGAGGTTATGGAATTGCTCGAAATATTCAAAGCACTCTCAAACAGTACACGCCTTGAAATCTTGAAAGGTTTGAAGGATCCCGCGAAAAACTTCCCTCCGCAGGATGAAGGTGACGTTCTTACGGTGGGAGTCTGCGTCAGTAGTATTCAAGAAGGCGTCGGACTGTCGCAGTCAACGGTGTCTGATTATCTTGCAACTCTGCAACGAGCGGGCTTGGTCGAAGTCAGGCGCATCGGTCAGTGGACCTACTACAAGCGGAACGAAGCAACCATCAGTGCTCTTGCCGAGATCATAGGGAAAGAATTGTAATTTTTAACACGTAATATCGAAAATTCATGAAGAAACGAGGTTTTACAATGAAAGCGACAATACTTAAATCATTTGGCGGCCCGGAATCATTCGAACTTTGCGACGTGCCCAAGCCTGTGCCGCACACGGGACAAGTCCTGGTCCGGGTACATGCAACCTCCATCAATCCGTTGGATTACCAGGTCCGACGTGGCGATTATCCCGACTTGGTGCAACTGCCGGCCATTACCGGACACGACGTATCTGGCGTTGTCGAAGAAGTCGGGCCGGGTGTGACGACCTTCTCTCCAGGAGACGAAGTCTGGTACACCCCGCAAATATTTGACGGGCCAGGAAGTTATGCCGAGTACCACGTTGCTGCCGAAAGCATTATCGGGAAGAAGCCTACCTCGCTGAGCCATCTTGAGGCGGCAAGCCTGTCCTTGGTTGGCGGGACGGTGTGGGAAGCACTGGTCGAGCGTGCGGCGCTAAGGGTGGGGGAAAGCATTCTCGTACACGGCGGCGCGGGAGGAGTCGGTCATGTGGCGATCCAGCTCGCAAAAGCCATGGGAGCAAGGGTGTTCACGACCGTACGCGAAGCAAACTTTGAGTTCGCACGAAGTTTGGGTGCCGATGTGGTCATCGACTACGAAAAGGAGGATTATGTCGACGCCATCATGCGGGAAACGGGTGGCCACGGAGTCGATGTCGTGTTCGACACCATCGGCGGCAACACATTGTCGCGCAGCCCCGACACGCTCGCACAACTTGGCCGCGTTGTCACGATCGTGGACATTGCACAGCCACAAAACGTCATTGAGGCCTGGGGCAAGAACGCGAGTTATCACTTCGTTTTCACAAGACAAAACCGCGGCAAACTTGATGAGCTGAGCGCATTGATAGAGCGCGGTCAGCTGCGGCCACACGTTGGCGCCGTCTATTCGCTTGCCGACATTCCGCTCGCCCATGCCCGGCTGGAGAGTCCCAACAACGGTATTCAAGGAAAAATCGCGATTGAAGTCGGGCCGTCGGCTCATTTTAAAGGAACGCCATGATTTATGAGATCGCTCTACTCCCCGTTCACAATGAACACATTGAAACGTTCAGACGTGCATTTGCCGAGGTCGCTCCTTTGCTCAGCCGCGTAAAGGGTTACGGCGGTCACTTCCTCGCGCAAGGGATCGAAACACCCCAGCGCTACGGCGCAGCTCGGTGTATCTAGGCAAAGCGACGGATCAACTGAGGAGTAAAGGAATTTTGCGTGAGGATTTACTAAAGCATATGTCTCCGTTGGGGTGGGAACACATTAATTTTCTTGGCGAGTACCGTTTTGATCCTAAAGGGGCTACAACACTTGAATCATTACGACCTTTGAATCAGGGATAATAAAGGGCCGGTTACACCCCTAGCATGGTGAAAACCGGCTATTTATTTTTATGGTTAGAACTCCTTAGCGTTGTAAATATGCGTTTTGCTGGCGGTACCCCTTCTTCGCTTATCTTTTTTCTGGCTTTAGGTATATTTGGCATCATAACAACTGAAATGGGCATTATCGGAGTTCTTCCCCAAGTCACTCAAAAGTTTCACATAGTGCCCTCGGAGGCAGGGTACTTTGTGAGTGCACTTGCTTTAATCGTTGCCATTTCAGGCCCATTCCTAACATAAAAGCAGTAATTTCCAAATCACATGTTGAGAAAGCAAGCATGAATTAACGGCTATATGATAAATATTGAAAGGAACTTCTTTTTCAAATATGGAAATGGATCATTTTATTCCTGTAAAATCGAGAGAAGAGTTGAGGCTTTGGCTACAGGAAAATAGTAAGACTGAAAAATCTTGTTGGGTCTTGGTCAGTATGACGCCCAAATCGGATACGCTCTTATATTTGGACGCGGTTGAGGAAGCTTTGTGCTTTGGATGGATTGATGGAGTCAAGAAGAAAATATCTGAAACGGGGATGGCTGAGAGACTGTCCCCTCGAAGCAAAAAAAGCTCATGGACTGAATTGAATAAAGAACGTGTCCGCCGCCTCGAAAAGTTGGGGTTGATGACAGACGAAGGAAGAAAGGTTCTTCCTGATATGGATCAAGCTTCTTTCAGAACAGATGGAGTTATAGAGGAAAGGCTCAAAGAGGAAAAGCAAGTATATGAGAATTTCATGGCATTTTCAGATCTTTATAAAAGAGTTCGGATCGATACGATACAAAGCAGTAAGAATCAGCCAGATTATTTAAGAGCAGATTAGACAAATTCATAACCAACACTGAAGAAAACAAAATGTACGGCCAATGGAATGATAATGGACATCTACTAAATTATTAAGATGCCTGTCAGCAGGAAATGATCAAGATATGACGATTTCACTCAATGGGTTATGATAAAAATACGGAAAAGAGGCTGGGACAAAACCCACCTTGAAGAATGAAAAGCCCTGAAAATTTTACGAACAGTAAAATTTCCAGGGCTTTGTTTTTTAAGCATTAAAAAAGGACATCTTCTGATAAAATTTAAGTACCACTACAAAAACTTACCAGAAAGAAGTGTCCTTATGTTTAAAGATTATAACATGGATCAATTAATGTTACCTTTAGATTTAGCCGTTAAATTACAAGAAAATGATATTGCGTTTTCAATCCACCATTTAGTCGAAATTGTTCCGCACGAAGCGTTTAATGCCTTCGTCCGACATACCGACTGCCCAGCCTATCATCCACGCATGATGCTTAAAATCATCGGTTACATGCAATCCGCATGATGTGGCTCGCTCAGGGGTATGAGCCAAGCTACCGTACCATCAATCGTTTCCGTATCCACCCCGATATGAAAGAACTCATTCGTCAATGCTTCGTTCAGTTCCGTTGCCAGTTAGTAGAAGAGAAGCTAATCGATCAAGGAGCAATTTTTATCGATGGTACAAAAATCGAAGCGAACGCCAATAAATTCACGTTTGTCTGGAAGAAATCCGTTGAAAGGCATCATTCGAATCTCGTTGAAAAATCGAATCAGCTGTACAACAAGCTGCTTAGAAATGAAATCATCCCAGAAATCAAGCGTGAAAATGAAGAACAGCTTTCCATTGAGGAATTAACTCAAATCGCCCAAAAACTCGATGAAGTAGTTGATGAGTACACAAACAAAATAGATAGCTCTGACGATATGAATGAGCGCACAAGATTGCGTAGCGAACGCAAAACACCGAAACAAATCGTGAAGCAGATTTATGACTGGATTACACGTAAACAGAAATATGAAAAGGATTTTGAGATTTTTGGTACACGTAACAGCTATTCAAAAACAGACCTGGATGCGACATTTATGCGCATGAAAGACGACTATATGCAAAATGGGCAATTAAAAGCGGGCTATAACGTGCAAGTGGCGACTGAAGGGCAATACACGTTGGCTTACGGTGTATTCGCCAACCCAACAGATACGAAAACACTCCTGCCATTCCTAGACCAAATGGAAGAACAGTACTTTGAATTACCGGAATATATCGTTGCGGATGCCGACTATGGCAGTGAACAAAATTACGATGATATTTTAACGAAGCGCAAACGCACACCCCTCATTACGTACAACGATTATTTGAACGAGCAAAAGAAGAAGTACAAAAACGATCTGTTCAAAACAAGTAACTGGGCATACGATGAGGAAAAAGACAGCTATATTTGTCCAAATGAGAAGCAGCTGACATTCCGATACAACGCCACGCGAACGGATAAAACAGGATTCCAACGCCAATTCAAGATGTATGAATGTGAAGACTGTACAGGGTTCCACTGCGAACGTTATGTACAAAGGCGCAAGAAAGTACAAACCGTAAGCTCATGGTCAATGAGAAATGGGAAAAACAAAAAGAATATGTACGAACACAGCTTTCAGAAGAAAAAACAGGTGCCATTTACCGTAAACGTAAAATTGACGTGGAACCAGTTTTTGGGTTCTTGAAGGCTAAATTAGGGTTTACACGATTTTCTGTTCGTGGAAAATCCAAGGTCGAACACAAAATCGGCCTCGCATTAATGGCCGTGAATATCCGAAAATACGCGGCAAGAGCATAAGCTCTTGTCCGTATAACCTTAAAATATAATGAAAAAAGTGAAATCACGCGTGCGATTTCACTTTTTTATTGATTGAGGCTACTTCTGTACCGTCCCTTTTACACTTTTCACCGATAGACCCCCATTAAGCTGAACCGTATCACAAATAACGGCGAAAAAAGATTTAAGTTGTAACTCTAACACTAGAGCGTTGTAAAGATTATTTATTTCGAAAAAGGAACGCACCACCCAAAGCTTCGCATTTAACATGCACCGGTTATCTATTGCCGGACGCCCTACTTGTGGTAACAAATCTTTCATAGACTTTCACTCATCCTCTATGATTTTAATTCGATGAGCCGACACTTAGCAAGCCCGGTTTGGATATGATCCTGCGACAGCATTTAAGTATTAGCGCGCGTTTTTATTTTCTCTTAGTACCAGAGTTAGGGATGATATCAGGAGTACTAGTATACTACCCAATAGCACCCAAACGACATCTTTAAAAATAACTACAGTATGGGCTTGGTCTAGGCCACTAGTTAAATTTTTAGTATATAGCAAGGTGATTACAGCTGTGCCTATTGATGCTCCAATTCGTTGCAGCATGTTTAGGATAGGTGCAGAATCAGGTACCTGATCGGGAGCAACCGTGGTTAAACCAGCAGTCATAGCTGGAACAGTGGCTAGTGCTATACCTAGTCCCCAGATAAAAAAAACGAGGGCAACCCAAGTTGTACCTGTATTTACTTCAATAAAAATTAGCGAAAGCATGGATATCATCATTATGATACCACCAGTAAATATAAGTTTTCCAGCTCCATATCGGTCTGTAAAACGACCCGCAAGCGGAAAACCAACAGCTGTGCCAATAACTTGAGGCAAGATTAGTTGACTTGCAGTAAGCAGACTCAAGTGGCGGACATCAGTTAAGTAATGGGGGAGAAGCAGCTGTGCTCCGAAGTTTATTGCACCACCCAAAAACATAACGATAGCAGCTACTGTAAATACCCCATTACCAAATAGTCTTAGTTGTAATAAGGGTTTGTCACGTCTTAATGACCTTACAACAAAGCCAATGATAAGAACGGCTCCTATAATGATAGAAGTGCCAATCGGAACTGCGTTTTCGGTGTTTCCAATGGAGGTTACACCATAAATGAGCAGGGGTACGCCACTTAATACGAATATAAAGCCAATACAATCAAATTTACCAGCCTCAGAAACCTCGATTTTGGGAAGCCACTTCAAGCCAGCAAAGAACGCTACCATACCAAGAGGGATGTTGATCCAGAATAGCCAAGGCCAGCTTAAACTACTAAGAATAGCACTGCTTAAGGTGGTACCTAACGCTGGAGCAACAACAACGGCTATACCGACGATGCTTACCACTCTACCAAGTCGCTTCGGACCTGCTGCTATGCTTGTGATAGTTTGCCCGGCAGGTACAAGCAAACCACCTGATAAGCCCTGTAGAACTCTACAGATGATAAGCATATAAATCTCTTTTGATACTGCACACAATATTGAAAAAAACATGAACAAAACCAGGCTAATTAGCCAGAGTTTGGTTGGGCCAAATTTACGAGATAACCAGGCACTGAGGGGGACACCTGCAGCTAGAGATAAAAAGTACCCTGTGGCTATCCATTGTGCTATGGAACTTGAAGTATGCAGACTTGCTGCGATTGAGGGTAGAGCTGTGTTAAGCATTGTAGAAGACAACATAGATGTAAATGCACCAAGAACAATAATTATGGCTTGCCCCCATAATATAAACGGTATAGGGGCAAGTTTAGCAGATTGTTTACCAGAGCTAGTCATTACGAGTTTCCTCCCAAATGATAATTGTGTTTAGTAGATAGTCAAAGAAACGTCGTTGGAAATCAACTGAAATCTCATCGTCAAATTGCCCTCCAGCATGAACTTCCAACCACTTATCTTTGCTGTTAACATTCTCAAATACAACGGCATCTGCAAGATCAGCACTAAAAACATCACCAACTGTCTTGTTAGACATAGAGTTTGCATGTTTGAATAGTCGGTGTCTAAGCCTTTCAATGGGGTGTTCTTTGCCATACACACCATGGGTTAATATGACCGGGTATTTTCCAGGCGCAGCCGGGCATAATACATCGGCATATACGATTGCGTTGTCGTCCATTTCGATGGGCACATCCCAATCGAATTGCACGTATTCAGCAGGTATTAAATTCATTGTGTTAGCTCCTCTCGATATAAATAACATGAATCTATCATCGATAGATTTTAGAACATTTTGATCATAATCTATCATCGATAGATTTGTCAATATGATATACTAGATCATTGATAGGTTTTAATACGGAATAAGGAGAATTTTTAAATATGGCAAAGATAAAACGTGAAGATGTTATAGAGGAAGCGCTTGAACTTCTTAAAGAGGGTGGATTAGAAGCGATTACAACAAGGCGTTTAGCACAGAGATTGGGAGTTGAATCAGCATCACTTTATTGGCATGTAAAAGATAAGGCAACGCTGCTTGGTGAGATGGCTTCTACAATAATCGCCAGATATCACACCATTAAGACACCGCATGATACGGAACAATGGGAGAAATGGTTCATAGATCATGCTTACAGCTTTAGAAATGCTTTATTAGCTTATCCAGATGGGGCGTTGCTTCATGCCGGCTCAATTCCCACTTTTAATGATCTTGTTCAATTAGCGCCTAAAACTGAATATTTAGTACGAGCAGGTTTTTCGGAGAGAGAAGCTCAAATGGCCATGCTAACCATGGGCCAATTTACTTTGGGATCTGTAATGGAAGAACAAACACGAAATAAAAGGAGAATATTAAAATCATCTCCTATGGAGAAGGTTAAAGAGTCTCAACGCGATGCAGGTATGGATACATTATCTTCCAATGTAATGAATACGATTGAGAACGAGGCGGAAAATGCCTTTGAATTCGGAATACAACTTATCGTTAAAGGATTGAAAAAATAGCGGCCGGAGGGAACAGTGTCGAATGTTCGCGGTGAACCATCATCATAATTTTAGATAACAGAATTCGCTTCCCCGCTAATTTAGAATCACTAAAGGTAGACCGAATACAACGATCGGAGATTTCAAACCATACATGTTTGCATGGTACTCGAATAGCTAGTCGGGCAATATTTGGGGATAATATTGATGCCCAGGTTAGATGAAGTCTTTGGTTTAACCCATTTGTTTGCATTTCGATTTGCACAGTGCTTTCGTGACTTGGCTGATTCCAAACTCTTCGCTATAGGAAAGCCTTCTGGGTTTCCTAAATTGGAGAAGCTGCTTCGAGGATAAATTATACAAAGATCATTCAAGAGAACTACGACGATGTACTCCAGCTGGCTCACTCCATCCGGGAAGGCACCGTTTCAGCATCACTCATTATGGAGAACATCTTCTGCATTATATCGACCCACGTTTTCAGGATAATTCATGGCATATTAAATATGCATTTATAAGAGATATGAACGATACAATGGCCTTTCTGGAGTCTTGTAGCACAGGAAAGCAAAGTGGATATTCTATCCCTTGGTCGAACGTACCGACGTGTAATTCCCAGATCGAAACTGAAAAATTGGCGTGAAGATATTTATCCACGGATGAGGGTCAACTTTGATGTTCAGGTGATCATTCAGAACGAAGGGTTTCTGAAAGCGAAATGAGTAGTTAAAGATCTTTTTCGCGGGCACGTTACTGACAATTGAAGATGCTGCCATCCTTTCTCAAGCCTTTGAAACGAACAGAACATATATCTTAATAGCCGGAAAGCTGCCCCTAGATCACTATGGTGAAGGGCGAGAGGTACTTGTGCCTGGACAAAGAAAAGGCCCGTCCCCTTTTGGTGGAGGCGGCTGCGACGACCAGTCACTATCGTAGTGTCTCGTCAAATTCCAATTCAATGACTGTCAAAAATGGAGCAAGGCTGCCATCCATGTAGTCATTTAGATCCTCACCTTTCAGAATAATTGTACCAAAACTATCAAATAATTAATATTGTTATGTAATTAATGCTAGATTAGCAGACAAAAAATTACTATTCAAACTATGTAACAGAAATGGTCATTTTTGTGACAGCGATTGCATAAAAATTCTGCTTTATAAAAAGTAGTAAAGTTAAAAGCTCCAGCTACTCTATTCTGCAATAGGGCTATAAATAGTCTTTATTTAACGTATGAGCTAACTAAGGGTTTCAAATTCTTCTTTTCTAATATTGTTTTTGTATGTTTAAAAAATAAAAATGTGGGATGTGCAATTAATTGTCAACGATCCCTAAAAAGGGTTTATTAATTATGATATCAAGTTAACACCTTTATCTCATCTTTATATCCTTATGATATTCTTTCATAAGTACTAACCTTTTTGACATTGGGAGGGAGAAAAATGCAAAAAACATTACTAATTGTAGAAGATGAAGACATTTTACGTGAAATAGTTAAAGATTATTTATTGAATGAAGGATATGAAGTAATAGAAGCAGTAGATGGAAATGAAGCTTTGGCTATATTTAAAGAACGTGATGTACATTTAATTATTCTAGATATTATGCTGCCAGAGTTAGATGGATGGTCTGTTTGTAGACGAATTCGCAAATCATCGAATGTGCCTATTATTATGTTGACAGCACGTGTGGATGAAGACGATACGTTACTTGGTTTTGAATTAGGGGCTGATGATTATGTTACAAAACCATACAGTCCGGCAATATTATTGGCGAGAGTGAAACGATTAATGGAAAGTCGATATTCTTATATAGGAGAGTTATCTAATGAAGATACATTAATTAGTAATGGTATCCATGTCCATTTCCCTTCACGTACAGTGACAGTAGACGAAGAGAATATAGGTTTAACACACACAGAATATGAAATATTAATATATTTAATGCAAAATCTAGGGATTATTGTTACGAGAGAACAGCTAATCATGAAAATTTGGGGGTATGAATTTGCTGGTGATGATCGCACAGTCAATAGTCATATCCGTAATTTACGTCAAAAATTAGGTAATAAAGCAAATAGTATTGTAACTGTTATTCGAGCTGGTTATAAATTTGAGGGCAAAGCATGAAAATAGGAATTGTATCAAAATTATTTATGCTAACAACATTATTATGTGTGCTCATTTTGGCTACTATTTTTATTGGACAAACAATATTTTTTAAGCAATATTATGCAAACCAAAAGGTAAATGATATTGAAACGAGTCTTCAATCTTTTAAGAAAGAGTACATAATGGCAGGAGGAGATGTACAAACAATTCAGAAGCTAGAACAGGATTTCTACCAAGAAAATACGACGTGGATTATGACATTAGACAGTGTAGGAAATATTAAATACGCAAATGATTTTTCTGTAGAAATTCAATTAGATTCTTCTCAAAATAATGATTTTTCTAATCGTATAATTAACATTCCACTATATAGCTTCACTGGATTAGAAGATTTGCAAAGGTTAAAGTTTGATTTTGAACAGGGTAAGGGTATTATTGTTGACGGAGTGAAAAAAGATGATTTCGTAATACCAGCAATTTTAACTGTAAGAGATAATAATGTTGCATTAGAGAATAGGCAGCTAACAGAAAAGTTATATGGCAAAAAAGCTGCAGCATCAACTTTTCAAGGCAACTCTCCGTTATATTTAACTGGAGTCATTAAGAAATTACAAATACCCGAGGGTTCAAACATTTATGCAAATCGTGTGGTTATAGAAAGAATAAAACAATTTCAAGTCGATCTAATTTCAAATGGAAATCGAATTAGCAACTCTGAAACAATGGACTATGAAGAAAATAATATTAACTACAAAATATTTATTAGCCCAATAAAAGATACAATTGGCGAAACAACTTATATTTTTGCTATGACATCCTTACAACCAGTTGATGAAGCTGTACAAATGCTAGAAGATTATTATCCATACTTAATTATATTTGTACTACTTCTTATTGTTCTGGCATCATTTTATTATTCAAAAAAAATCGCGAAACCGTTGTTACAAATAAACGATACTACAAACAAGATTGCAAACCTGGATTTTTCAAGGACAATACCCATTATCTCTAAAGATGAAATTGGTACCATATCACACAATATTAATACTCTCTCTACTACTTTACATTCGCATATTAATCAATTGCAACAAGATATAGAGAAAGAAAAACAATTAGAAAATACACGTAAAGAATTTATTTCTAGTGTTTCACATGAATTAAAGACGCCTTTAAGTATTATGAAGAGTTGCATCTCCATTTTGGAAGATGGTGTTGCGAGTAATAAAAAAGAATATTATTTTAAAGCAATGGCAAAAGAAGTAGATAAAATGGATATGCTCATTGTTGATATGCTCGAGTTAGCAAAATTTGAATCGGGTACGTATAAAATGAAAATGGATGTCTTCTATATTGACCAGGTCATTGAGTATATTTGTGGGCAATTAGCTTTAGACATAACGAACAAGCAATTACATGTTCATAAACAACTTTCTAAGTTTAAGGTAGTTGCAAATCAACATCGAATTGAACAAGTGATTACGAACTTTATTACCAATGCGATTCGTTACACGCCAGAAAATAAAAGTATTATTATTTCCACGATAGAAGAAAATGAGCGTGTAAAAGTATGTGTGGAAAATAAAGGCGCTCATATTGCGCAGGAACATTTAGAGAAAATATGGAATCGCTTTTATCGTGGAGATGCGTCTCGCAGGCGTTCGAAAGGTGGGACAGGACTGGGACTTGCAATTTCAAAAAATATTTTAGAGCTGCATGATTCGCAGTATGGTGTATCGAATACAGAAGATGGAGTGCTGTTTTTCTTCTATTTAAACAAAAAAGGGTAGATATTTTATTTAGAAATTTTTTCATTCTGCCAAGCTTAAGGGATAATCGAATTTTTAATTTATTTGAGCTGTCCGTTCAATAGGCCTTTACCAAAGGTATTGAACGAATGGCTTTTTTCATAGACAAGCTCATAGACCATATTCATTCTAGTCACAACACCATTTAAAATTCTTTAATTGATATCGATATCATCTTCACCTAATCTTTATCTCTCTCTATTATTCTTTCTATAGTAATAGAAAACAGGAGGTAAATTGAAATGACAAAAAAAGTATTTCTGAGTGCGCTAATTGGAATCCTTGTAATATTCGCGACAGCCTGTGGAAACAAGCAGACCGAAAAACAAACAGCTACTGTCGATTCGAAGGACCAATATAAGTCGTTTTATAGTAAAAGTGTTTTTTTGGGTGATTCACTTTTATTAGGATTATCCGATGTGTTAGAGGACTCTAATGTAATTAGTAATGCGGGTGCCACTGCTCTATTCGCCCTTGAAGAAGTTGATAAAATTGCGAGTAAAAAACCTGAACATGTATTTATCATGTTAGGTTCAGATGACTTGTTGTGGCCAGTAGACAATCCTGTGGAAGAATCAATAAAGAACTACACTAAATTAATTGAAAAAATAAAGGGAAAACTGCCAAATGTGAAGATAAATGTCTTATCGGTTACACCGGTGACAAAAGAAGCAATGGAGGTAGAACCACGTTATAAAAATATCCCGGATTATAATAAGGCACTTGAAAAGATGGCAGCAACAAAGAAGATCGATTACATCAATTTGTCCCCTATATTTGAAAAAAATGAGAATCTGTATAGTGAGGATGGGGTCCATTTCAAGGATAATTTTTATCCTCTTTTTCTGAACCATATAAAGGAGCAGATCCACTCTTCTAAAAACAATGAAGGGGTGCCTGATGGTGAATAAAATGGAAGTATCCACCACTGAAAGCAAGAAAAATCGTTATATGCCGGGATTAGATGGGATAAGAGCGCTCGCTGTACTTGCAGTAATCGCCTACCATCTCAATTTAGAAGGGGCTTCAGGAGGTTTTTTAGGTGTAGGCGTATTTTTTGTCTTATCTGGGTATCTCATTACAGATCTATTGATTATGGAATGGACAAATTCGGGACAGATTAATTTGCGTCATTTTTGGGTCAGACGTGCTAAGCGCCTTTTACCAGGACAGATCCTTGTATTGATTGTAGTGGCAGTATGGATGTTGCTGTTTAACTTTACACGATTAGCCGACCTCTGGGGTGATTTTCTAGCTTCTCTTTTTTATGTGACAAACTGGTGGTTCATTTTTAACGATGTTGGCTATTTTTCCAATTTTGGACAACCATCCCCTCTATTACATTATTGGTCCCTGGCTGTCGAGGAGCAGTTTTATCTAGTTTGGCCACTTTTAATCTTACTGGGACTCCGTTTCGTTCACAAACGCAAGCTTCTTATTGGGTTCATCCTTATCGGTGCATTTGCTTCCGCTCTAGGAATGGCACTGCTTTATCAACCAGGTCTAATGGACACAAGCAGGGTTTATTTCGGAACAGATACTCGTGCATTTGCCCTGCTAATTGGAGCGACACTTGCGTTATGCTTACCTAGCCAAACGTTTACGGGGAAGATTGTTGATAATAGAGCCTTGCGTATTTCTTTGGATATACTTGGGGCAGCTGGTCTTGCCATTCTGTCATGGATGATTTGGCAGACTAATCAGTATGAGGCTTTTCTTTACCGTGGTGGAATGGTACTTCAGTGTATTGCTGCGGTTTCAGTAATAGCCGCAGCGGTTCATCCATCAACTTGGATCAGTCGCGTTTTGGGATGCAAGCTGTTGCGCTGGTTCGGTGTTCGTTCATATGGAATTTATCTATGGCATTACCCAATCTTAGTTTTGTTCTTCCCTGTATCAGGAGGGGGAAATGCCATAGTTCATAATATCATACAAATTGTAATGATTCTTCTAATCGCTTCGATTTCTTGGCGATTTATAGAGCAACCAATCCGTTACGGAACGGTAGGAAGTATGTGGAGGAAGATCTACCGTTCTAAAAGTCCAGCATGCTCTACCGTTAAAAAATAAAATACGGTGCCAGTCATCTGTCCAAACTGAACCATGTTGATGGACACCCAGATTTATATTTGATCAATTAATCCCTAAAAGAAATCCTAATTATTGTTGAAATCCGTTAGTCTAGTAGCCGTGATACCGCGGGTATAGACTAACGGATTTTTTATGTCAGGTTATAGAATACACTCACATTTCAAAGGGAGAGCCTCATTTTATTATTCTTTAAATGTTATTGATATTATCTTCACCTAATCTTTATTTCCCTCTATTAATCTTTAAACAGTACAAAGATGCTTTGAAAAGGAAGGGATAGAAAAACAATGGCATTATAGTACCCCTAAACTATAGAAAAGATAGAAAGAAGGCAGATGCATGAAAAAAAATATGTTATTTATTACATTGTTCTTATTTTCAATTTTAATATTATCGGCTTGCACTAGCAATCCCGACAACAATAATGTTAAGCATAATAACATTAAAAACAGTAATACAGCTTTTAAGGTTGTAATTGATGCTGGACATGGCGGTAAAGATGTCGGAGCGTCAGGCGCCAGTGGCCAGTATGAAAAGGATTTTACTTTGAGTGTGTCGAAAAAAGTGGAAAAACTATTGGGGCAGGAACCTGCAATAGAAGTTTTTATGACAAGAACGGACGATAGCTTTATATCACAAGAAAGCCGATTCAGACCCAAATATGCCAATAAACTAAATGCAGATGTGTTTATATCTATTCACGGGAACACTTTTTCCGATCCCGATGTTTCGGGTACGGAAACGTTTTATTATCACGAGAATTCCCGCCTTTTTGCTGAGACCTTACAGAAACATGTGGTTGAAGCAACTGGATTTAGGGATAGAGGGGTAATGAAGAAAGATCTATTTGTTGTAAAGGATACGAAAATGCCGGCGGCTTTGATAGAAGTAGGTTATCTGACGAATCTTGAGGATGAGTCTAAAATGTGGACAGACGATTTTCAAAATCTTGTTGCCACTTCAATTGTTGAGGGGATTAAAGAATACCAAGAAAGAGCAGGAAAAATCTAGACTTCATAATAACGCCTCCTAAGGTGGGTTCTGAGGGCTACTACCCAGTACATACTCATCCTAGCGAGGCGTCCGTTTTTCTGAAAATTGAATCTACTAATACCTACAGGAATGTTAACAGGAACGCTAGTTAAATGAAAGATTAAAACCTCCCATTATGAAGCAAACCTAGATTTAATAGGTCTAATGGGAGGTTATTTTATGAATTTAAGTGAATTAAGGAAACTGTATGAAGCTGATAAGCGGATCCAGGGGTTTAGCCCAAATACATTGAAAGCCTATCCCTTGTAGATCAAGATGCTAGTAACGTGCCAGCTCCTTGATAATGGAGCACCTTTAGATTTCATTCAAGGCATGTTAGGACATGAAAAAGCATCAACCACTCAAATATACGCCCAGCTGCGCGGAGAGCGCCGACGAGAACTTTACCGCCGGTTCTTTTACTGTACTATTGAGTAAAGGTGGCATGCTCTTAAGACCGCCGTTACCCAACTAAAGGGCAGATTAGTTTTAATCACATCATCGAATAATAATATGCCTACCTGTATTTGCTTCCATGAAATAAGGTATCTTCACTTTTGTTACGTCATAGTTTCATTGCGACCGACGTCAATTTAATTACCCAAGGATCCAAAAAATCCGAACAAGCTCGTTCCACAGTTTTAATTATTTTGCATTCGCAAAATATCGGCAGTCGGAGGACACCCAAATAACCGTGCGTATTCGCGACTGAATTGAGATGGACTTTCATAGCCGACATGAAAAGCGGTATTTGCGACGTTGTAGTTTTCAGTCATTAAAAGGCGCCGCCCTTCTTGCAATCGCAGCTGTTTCTGATACTGAACGGGAG
>JAEWDX010000276.1 GCA_023389895.1 Bacillota bacterium | reverse complement strand
CTGATGAAGAGGCAGCAAAAGATGTTGCTATGCATATTGCCGCTTTAAATCCGAAATACGTATCTCGCGATGAGGTTTCACAGGAAGAAGTTGAGCGTGAGCGTCAAGTATTAACTCAACAAGCACTTAATGAAGGAAAACCAGCTAATATTGTGGAAAAAATGGTTGAAGGTCGTCTAAGCAAGTATTTTGAAGAAGTTTGTGTAAATGACCAAGCATTTGTTAAAAATCCAGATGAAAAAGTTGGCAAATTCATTGCTTCTAAAGGTGGAAAAATTCGTGAATTTATCCGCTTTGAAGTGGGAGAAGGCATTGAAAAACGTGAAGATAACTTCGCTGAAGAAGTTATGAGCCAAGTAAAAAAATAATTATTTACAATTTGCAAAACATGATTGAAAACGATACTAGAAATTTGCTATGTTAAATGACAGGGAACACAATGTGTTCCCTATTTTTCAAGGCGTTAGCGCTTTTTCTAAATTACTTATGGGGGTTCTTATGAGCAGTCCAAAATATAAACGTGTTGTCTTAAAATTAAGCGGAGAAGCTTTAGCGGGAGAGCAAGGCTTTGGGATTAACCCTGCTGTCATTAAATCTGTCGCAGAACAGGTAAAGGATTTAGCTGAATTAGATGTTGAAGTTGCTGTTGTAGTAGGTGGCGGGAATATTTGGCGTGGAAAGATCGGGGAAGAAATGGGAATGGACCGTGCCACGGCAGATTATATGGGGATGCTGGCAACAGTCATGAACTCATTAGCCTTACAAGACAGCTTAGAACAGCTTGGAATTGAAACAAGAGTGCAAACTTCCATCGAAATGAGACAGGTTGCAGAACCTTATATTCGAAGAAAAGCCATTCGCCATCTTGAGAAAAAACGTGTCGTCATTTTTGCAGCTGGTACTGGAAATCCTTATTTTTCAACGGATACGACAGCAGCTTTACGGGCGGCTGAAATCGAAGCAGAAGTGATTTTAATGGCGAAGAATAATGTTGACGGAGTATATTCCGCTGATCCAAGAATAGACAAAAACGCTAAAAAATACGATGAGCTTTCTTATTTGGACGTGCTAAACGGTGGTTTAGCAGTAATGGATTCTACAGCATCCTCATTATGTATGGATAATGATATAACTTTAATCGTTTTCTCCATAATGGAAAAAGGAAATATAAATCGTGCAGTAATGGGCGAATCAATTGGAACTATCGTGAGGGGGAAAAAATAATGCCACAACAAGTTATTGCTAGTGCGAAGGAAAAAATGACAAAAGCAATTCAAGGGTATACTCGTGAACTTGCAAGTATTCGCGCAGGTAGAGCAAATGCAGCTTTACTTGATCGGATTACAGTTGACTATTATGGAGCTCCTACCCCAGTTAACCAATTAGCTGGGGTATCCGTACCTGAAGCTCGTCTTCTTGTTATTCAGCCATATGATAAGTCAATTTTAAGTGAAATTGAAAGAGCCATTCTTAAATCAGATCTTGGCTTATCACCTTCAAATGATGGAAATATTATCAGACTATCGATTCCACAATTGACTGAAGAGCGCAGGAAGGATCTTGTTAAGCTCGTAAAAAAAGAATCAGAAGAAGGCAAGATTGCCATTCGCAATATCCGTCGTGATGCAAATGATGATTTAAAGAAACTCGAGAAAAACGGGGATATTACAGAAGATGACCTTCGTGGATATACGGATGATATGCAAAAATTGACGGACGATCATATTAATAAAATTGACTCCATTACGAAAGATAAAGAAAAAGAAATTCTTGAAGTATAATGTAACGGGATATATGATATTATGGTATGGCCCTCTATATTTAGGGGGTTTTTAATATTCTTATTTTTCTTTTCCATACATATTCTTTTATAGAGATATCTTTCACCGTTTTTGGTATGATAATATCATGCGGAAATTGGCAGGCACATGCCGCCTCAGCTTTTCTAATTCGGAGGTAAGATTACCTATTTTTAAAGGAGCAGTCTTATGTTAAATAAATTGAAACGATGGAAGAATACGAGTAACTCTTCCAATCTCCGAGAAAAAATGATAAAGATTCAAGAACTTGAAGTTCCTTCGCATGTTGCGATTATTATGGATGGGAATGGTAGATGGGCAAAGAAAAGGGCATTACCTAGAGTTGCTGGCCATCATGAAGGAATGAAGATTGTTCGCAAAATAACAAAATTGGCAAATGAAATTGGCATTAAAACATTAACTCTTTATGCATTCTCAACTGAAAATTGGAAAAGACCGAAAACGGAAGTTGATTTTTTAATGAAGCTTCCAGAAGAATTTCTTGGGATTTTTCTTCCTGAGTTAGTAGAAGAAAATGTTAAAGTTCAAATGATTGGTTATAAAGAAATGCTTCCTTCCCATACGAAAAATGCCATCGAAAAAGCGATGATAGATACGAAAGATAATACAGGTTTAATTTTGAATTTTGCCCTAAACTATGGAAGTCGAGCAGAAATACTCGAAGGAATTAAACGTGTTTTAAATGATTGTAATAGTGGTATAATGAATGAAAATGATTTAGATGAAGAAATTTTTTCCTCTTATTTAATGACAGATGGACTAAAAGATCCAGACTTATTAATCCGGACAAGCGGTGAAATTCGGTTAAGTAATTTCATGCTATGGCAGCTAGCCTATACAGAATTTTGGTTTACGGATGTTTTATGGCCTGATTTTGCTGAAGAGCATTTTATCGAAGCAATTGAGGAGTTCCAGCGCCGCCAAAGACGGTTCGGAGGAGTTTAAAAAAGGTGATGAAAACTTAATGAAACAAAGAATTATCTCAGCAATTGCTTTCGGTGTAATCTTTCTGCCGATATCCATTTATGGCGGGATTCCGGTTATCATACTTGGTTATCTATTAGCTTCGATTGCACTTTATGAATTATTAAAAATGCGCAAAATAAGTATCTTCTCTGTACCAGGTTTTGTTTCATTATTATTATTATGGATTTTCTTACTTCCTAAGCAATTTCAAGAAGTGTTAGAAACCCTTCATTTTACAAAAATAGAATTTGTTCTTCTAGCTGTTTTATTATTTTTATCTTATTCAGTAGCAACGAAGAATCGATTTAATTTTGATGATGTAGCATTTTTAATACTGGCCATTCTCTATGTTGGCATTGGATTTTATTATTTCGTTGAAACGAGAGAAGCTGGTTTAATATACTTTTTTTATTCTATTTTTATTATTTGGGCGACTGACTCAGGTGCTTATTTTATCGGTCGGGCGCTAGGAAAGAGAAAGCTATTGCCGGAAATTAGTCCAAATAAAACGATTGAGGGCTTTTTAGGTGGCGTTGTATGTGCTTTATTAGTAGCGTTCCTATTTATTTTGTTTTCGAATATTGAGGCTTCCGTTCTTCAGCTGACCCTTATTACCATTATCCTATCCATTTTTGGACAAATCGGTGATCTAGTTGAGTCAGCATTGAAACGTCATTACGGTGTTAAAGATTCAGGTAATATTATGCCTGGGCATGGTGGGATATTAGATCGTTTTGATAGTTTATTATTTGTTTGGCCACTGCTACATTTTATCTATTTAATGTAAGCATATTTGTTTTTCCAACAGGAGTTGAATGAAGTGAAATATATTAGTTTAATGGGAGCTACTGGTTCAATTGGTACGCAAACTCTCGATATTATCAGGGAGCATCCTGCTGAATTTAAGGTAGTTGCGATGTCAGCTGGTCGAAATATTGAGCTTACAAGAAAAATCATTAATGAATTTAAACCCGAGCTTGTTTCTGTTACAGATAAATCATCTGCTAAGATGTTAATAGCAGAGTTTCCAACAATCGATTTCATGTACGGGAATGACGGACTAATTGAGGTTGCTGTGCACAAAAAAGCGAATATCCTCGTTAATGCAGTAATTGGAAGTGTTGGACTTATTCCAACTATACAGGCAATTAAAGAAGGGAAAACAATTGCCCTTGCCAATAAAGAAACATTAGTAACTGCAGGACATCTTGTAATGGAAGAAGCAAAACGTCATAATGTTACATTGCTCCCAGTCGATAGTGAGCATTCTGCCATATTCCAAGCATTACAAGGAGAAAAGGCAAAGAATATTGAAAAACTAATTTTAACCGCTTCTGGTGGGAGTTTTCGAGATCGAACGCGAAAGCAATTAGAAAATGTAACAGTTGAGGAAGCGCTAAATCATCCGAATTGGTCAATGGGAGCAAAAATAACGATCGATTCAGCAACAATGATGAATAAAGGTCTTGAAGTGATTGAGGCTCACTGGCTTTTTTCAATTGAATATGAAAAAATTGATGTACTACTTCATAAAGAGAGTATTATCCACTCGATGATTGAGTTTCATGATAGTAGTATTATCGCTCAGCTTGGAACTCCTGATATGCGAGTACCGATTCAATATGCATTAACATACCCAGATCGGCTTCCGTTACCATCAGCAAACCATTTGAATTTAGCGGAAATTGGTAAACTTCATTTTCAAGAAATGGATTTGGCGAGATTTCGTTGTCTCAAACTTGCATATGAAGCAGGGAAGGCTGGAGGGACAATGACAACGGTACTAAATGCTGCAAATGAAGCAGCTGTTGCTGCCTTCTTAGATGGAAAAATTAACTTTCTGCAAATCGAAGATCTTATTGAAAGAGCCTTGAGCATTCATACTAACATCACTAGACCAAGTTTACTTACGATTCAAGAAGTTGACATGGAAACGAGAAAATTTATCAGCTCACTTCTATAAGAAATTGTTTTTCCAACAACCTCTATTAAAAAGGTGGTTATATTTTGACTACAGTAATTGCGTTTATTATTATTTTTGGAGCTCTCGTTTTATTTCATGAATTAGGACATTTAATTTTTGCCAAAAGAGCTGGTATTCTGTGCCGGGAATTTGCAATTGGATTTGGTCCTAAAGTTTTTACTCATAAAAAAGGTGAGACTGTTTATACCATTCGTTTACTCCCAATCGGCGGATTTGTTCGCATGGCTGGTGAAGATCCCGAAATGGTGGAGATTAAGCCCGGCTACCGAGTTGGCTTATTATTCAACGAGGAAAATAAAGTAAATAAAATCATTTTGAATCAAAAAGACAAATATCCGAATGCGAGAGTAATTGAAGTTGAACATGCTGATATTGAGCATGAGTTAATCATTAAAGGTTATGTGGAAGGGGAGGAAGAGGAAAGATTACAAACCTTCGCGATTAGTCCAAGTGCTGAATTAGTCGAGGATGGTGTTGGAACACTCATCGCTCCATATGATCGCCAATTTGCTTCAAAGACACTTGGACAAAGAGCAATGGCTATTTTCGCAGGGCCGATGATGAACTTTATTCTTGCCTTTATTGTGTTTGTTATCATAGGAATACTGCAAGGAATCCCTTCTAATGAACCAACATTGGGAAAGCTTACACCAGATGGTGCGGCGATTGCAGCAGGATTAAAAGAACATGATATTGTCCACAGTGTTAATGATGCCGAAATTTCAAGCTGGTCAGATGTTGTCGAGATCATTCGCGATCATCCGAATAAAGAATTGCAATTTTTAATTGAAAGAAACGGGGAAGAGAAAGTAATTCCTGTTACACCAAAAATCCAAGTAGATGAAGGGAAAGAAATCGGAATTGTTGGTGTCTACCAGCCGACAGAGAAATCACCGTTAAAGGCAGTTACAAATGGTGCGAAGGAAACATATCTTTGGACGAAAGAAATTTTTTCAATGCTAGGGAAATTAGTAACTGGTCAATTTTCTTTTGATTCATTATCAGGTCCTGTTGGCATTTATGTTTCCACAGATACCGTTGCAAAATCTGGCATTTACTATTTGATGAAATGGGCCGCTATTTTAAGTATTAATCTAGGGATAATGAACTTGCTGCCGATTCCTGCACTAGACGGTGGCAGATTAATGTTTTTTGCAGTCGAAGCAGTTCGTGGCAAGCCAGTTGACCGCCAAAAAGAGGGAATGGTTCACTTTATTGGTTTTGCCTTATTAATGCTGTTAATGCTTGTTGTAACATGGAATGATATTCAACGATTTTTCTTATAAAAAGTGTTTTCTAATTGGGGTGTAAATAAATGAAGCAGAGTATGATCCTTATTCCAACTTTAAGAGAAGTACCAGCAGACGCAGAAATAAAAAGCCATAAATTATTATTAAGAGCGGGTTTTATCCGCCAGAGTGCCAGTGGTATCTATAGTTATTTACCATTGGCACAAAAGGTTCTTCGGAAAATCGAGGCAATTGTACGTGAAGAAATGGATGCTGCGGGTGCAGTTGAACTATTAATGCCTGCTATGCAAGCAGCGGAACTATGGCAGGAATCAGGAAGATGGTATACATATGGTCCTGAGCTAATGCGAATGAAGGATCGCCATGAGCGTGATTTTGTTATGGGACCAACTCATGAGGAAGTTATTACAAGTCTAGTTCGCGATGAGGTTAAATCTTATAAAAAATTACCATTAACACTTTATCAAATTCAAACAAAATTTCGTGATGAACAGCGCCCCCGTTTTGGAATTCTTCGCGGTCGCGAATTCATCATGAAGGACGCGTATTCATTTAGTACGAATCCAGAATGTCTTGATGAGATCTATCTAAAAATCTACAATGCCTACTCAAATATTTTCACCCGATGTGGATTGAATTTCAGAGCTGTTATTGCTGATTCAGGGGCAATGGGCGGCAAGGATACACATGAATTTATGGTTTTATCGGAAATTGGTGAAGACACAATTGCTTATTCTGATACGTCTAGTTATGCGGCAAATATTGAAATGGCTCCAGTTGTCGCAGAGTATGAGAAATCAAGTGAGGCGCAAGCACCACTTGAAAAAATAAAAACAGAAAACCAAAGGACGATTAATCATATTTCATCATTTTTAAATATTACGGCAGATAAATGCATTAAATCTTTGCTTTTTCAAGTCGATGACAAATATGCACTCGTATTAGTTCGTGGTGATCATGAAGTAAATGATATTAAACTTAAAAATTTATACGAGGCAGATACAGTTGAACTAGCAAGTGCAGAGATAACAAAAGAAATTCTCAATTGTTCAGTTGGTTCACTTGGCCCAATTGGTGTTGAAAATGTTGAAATTGTTGCTGATTATGCGGTAGCGGCTTTAGTTAATGCTGTTTGTGGAGCGAATGAAGAAGATTTTCATTATGTGAATGTAAATATTGAGCGCGATTTTAAAGTGCATCAATTTGCTGACCTCCGGTTTATCCAAGAAGGCGATCCTTCCCCAGATGGTAACGGCACAATTCTTTTTGCGAAAGGAATTGAGGTTGGCCATGTTTTCAAACTAGGGACACGTTATAGTGAGGCAATGGAAGCAACATTCTTGGACGAAAACGGAAGAAGTAAGCCCATGATTATGGGCTGTTATGGAATTGGTGTTTCACGTACAATGGCTGCGATCGCAGAACAATTTAATGATGAGAACGGGTTATTATGGCCGCGAAATATCGCACCGTTTGATCTTCATCTCATTGCGGTGAATATGAAGGATGACACACAGTCTGCTCTTGCTGAAGAACTATATTCAAAACTGAAGCAGACTGGCTATGATGTATTATTAGATGATCGCCAAGAAAGACCTGGTGTAAAGTTTGCTGACTCAGACCTCATCGGTCTACCAATTCGAATGACAATTGGAAAAAGAGCAGCAGAAGGCATTGTTGAACTAAAGGTTCGTAAAACAGGGGAAATGCAAGAAGTTCATAAAGATGAGTTAATAGAAATCGTTTCTACCCTTTTAAAAGAACTTTAATATTTAAGCTGTATTAAATTTCATTGCAGCGGAAATCAACGGTTAAGATTTACAAAGCCGATATTTAAGAATGGATTCCCCTAAAAGGAATCCATTCTTAAATATGTTAGAAATTGATGCGATAAAAATATTTGATAATAGAGGGGAGAGAGAAAAATGGAGGAATCTTTAGGGAATAAAGAGCGATTCCTACTCTTGCTCCAGCAGCTGCAATTAACAGATGATATGTTTGTAAAGCATTTTCAACATGCAGAAATTAATAAAGTAATCATTAAGAAACAGGAAAGAAAATGGCATTTTCAATTTATTTTCGAACAGATTCTACCTTTTAACGTCTATGAACGCTTTTTTACCCAATTAATTAAAACCTTCTCACATATCGCAAATGTTTCATTTACCATTCATGTGAATCAATCGGTATTTAATGAACAATTAGTAATGGATTACTGGCGGCAATGTGTTCAAGAAATGGATGGAATGGCGCCACTCTTAATCAAATTATTAAATGAACAAGTTCCAGTTGTGCAAGGAAATAAGCTGATCATAAAGACTCGTAATGATACGGAAGGTCTGACAATAAAAAAGAAATATGCTGAGATGATCACAGATATTTATCAATCATTTGGTTTTCCACCATTCATGATTGATACTGAAATCTCATCTGATGCAGTAAATGAAGAGTATGAAAAATTTCTTGCAGCAAAACAAAAAGAAGATGAAGAAAGAGGTTTTCAAGCATTATTAGATTTGCAGAAAAAAGAGATGGAGAGTGAATCTCCAGGTGTTGCTGAAGGTCCTCTTATGATTGGATTAACGATTAAAGATGATGCAGACTATCGAAAGCTTGTTGATATTGTAGATGAGGAGCGACGTATTGCCGTTGAAGGCTATGTGTTTTTCGCTGAAACGAAAGAGCTTCGCAGTGGGCGGACACTATTAACCTTCAAAATTACTGATTATACGAGTTCCATCATTGTGAAGATGTTTTCTCGAGATAAAGAAGATGCACGACTTTATGAACGAGTCCAAAAAGGAATGTGGCTCAAGGTGCGTGGAAGTGTGCAAAACGACACATTTGTCCGCGATCTTATTATGATCGGTAATGATATTAATGAAATGAAGCCGATTCAAAGGAAAGATACATCACCAGAAAATGAGAAGCGCGTCGAACTTCATTTGCACACACCTATGAGTCAGATGGATGCCGTATCTTCAGTCAGTGCCCTCGTAAGTCAGGCAAAGAAATGGGGGCATAAGGCAATTGCGATTACGGATCATGCTGGTGCGCAATCATTCCCTGAAGCATTTAACGCAGGAAAAAAGAATGATATAAAAATATTATATGGAATTGAAGCGAATCTAGTAGATGATGGGGTTCCGATTGTTTACAATGAAGCGAATCTAAATCTTAATGAAGCCACATATGTAGTTTTTGACGTTGAAACAACTGGGCTATCAGCAGTTTATGATACGATAATAGAGCTGGCGGCGGTGAAAATTCATGATGATGAAATTATTGATAGGTTCGAATCATTTGCGAATCCTCATCACCCACTATCAGCAACCACGATTAATTTAACAGGCATTACAGACGATCTTGTTGAAAATGCTCCCGAGGTTGATGAAGTGCTGCAAGACTTCCATGAATGGGCGAAGGATGCCGTTTTAGTTGCACATAATGCCTCTTTCGATATGGGCTTTTTAAATGTCGGCTACAAGAAAATTAATCGTGGTAAGGCATTAAACCCAGTCATTGATACGTTAGAGCTTGCAAGATATTTATATCCAGCAATGAAAAATCATCGCTTAAATACGCTCGCGAAAAAGTTTGATGTAGAATTGACTCAGCATCACCGAGCAATCTATGATGCTGAAGCAACTGGCTATTTACTTTTAAAAATGTTAAAAGATGCTTCGGAAAAAGGGATTGTATACCACAATCAGTTTAATGAGCATATGGGTGAAGGGAATGCCTATCAGCGTTCAAGACCATACCATTGTATAGTGCTCGCACAAACAGAGGCAGGGCTAAAAAATTTATTTAAATTAATTTCAATTTCACATATTGATTATTTCTATCGTGTACCTCGTATTCCTCGTTCACAGCTACAAAAATATCGTGAAGGCCTTCTTATTGGTTCAGGCTGTGACAAGGGAGAAGTATTCGAAGGAATGATGCAAAAGTCTCCTGAAGAAGTTGAGAATATTGCCAGCTTTTATGATTATATTGAAGTCCATCCGAAGGAAGTATATGCCCATCTTATTGAGCTTGAGCTCATTAAGAATGAAAAATCTTTAGAAGAGATTATCGGCAATCTTGTTAAATTAGGCGATAAGCTCGAGCTTCCTGTTGTTGCGACAGGTAATGTTCATTATTTAAATCAAGAAGATAAAATCTATCGAAAAATCCTTGTCAGTTCACAAGGAGGGGCGAATCCATTAAATCGTCATAAGCTCCCAGATGTTCATTTTAGAACGACGAATGAAATGCTTGAGGCATTTGCTTTTTTAGGCAAGGCGAAGGCGAAGGAAATTGTTGTAGAGAATCCGAATAAAATTGCGGATATGATCGACGCAATTAAACCGATTAAAGATGATTTATATACACCTAAAATCGAAGGTGCAGATGAAGAAATGCGCCAAATGAGCTATGATATGGCGAGAAAAATATATGGTGATCAATTACCGGAAATTGTTGAAGCGCGTTTAGAAAAAGAACTGAAAAGCATAATCGGTCATGGATTTGCTGTTATTTATTTAATTTCCCATAAGCTCGTAAAGAAATCATTAGATGATGGTTACTTGGTTGGTTCACGTGGTTCAGTCGGCTCATCATTAGTGGCAACGATGACAAAAATAACGGAGGTTAATCCGCTTCCACCACATTATATTTGTCCAGAATGTAAGCATTCTGAATTTTTTAATGATGGTTCGGTTGGATCAGGCTTCGATCTGCCGGATAAAGATTGCCCTAATTGTGGATGTGCATATAAAAAAGATGGGCATGATATTCCGTTTGAAACATTTCTTGGTTTCAAGGGAGATAAGGTTCCGGATATTGACTTAAATTTTTCTGGAGAATATCAGCCGCGTGCTCATAACTATACGAAGGCGCTTTTCGGAGAAGAATTTGTATATCGTGCAGGAACAATAGGTACTGTTGCCGATAAAACGGCTTACGGTTATGTAAAGGCTTATCAGCAGGAGCATAATTTGCATATTAGAGGAGCGGAAATCGATCGACTTGCTTCAGGCTGCACTGGTGTGAAAAGAACGACTGGTCAGCACCCTGGTGGGATCATTGTTGTTCCGGATTATATGGATATCTATGATTTTTCACCGATTCAGTTTCCAGCGGATGATCGGAACTCAGAATGGAAAACAACCCATTTCGACTTCCACTCTATTCATGACAATGTTTTGAAATTAGATATTCTTGGTCATGATGATCCGACTGTCATCCGAATGCTCCAAGATTTAAGTGGCATTGATCCGAAGACGATTCCTACAGATGATCCAGAGGTCATGAAGATTTTTAGTAGCACTGAATCTTTAGATATAACTGAAGAACAAATTATGTGTAAGACGGGGACCCTTGGGATTCCAGAGTTTGGTACAAGATTCGTTCGTCAAATGCTTGAGGATACGAAACCGACAACGTTTTCTGAGCTTGTACAAATCTCAGGTTTATCACATGGAACAGATGTATGGCTAGGAAATGCTCAAGAATTAATCCACAATCAAACTTGTACATTAAGTGAAGTAATAGGCTGTCGAGATGATATTATGGTCTACTTAATATACCAAGGATTAGAACCAGCTTTTGCATTTAAAATTATGGAATCTGTCCGAAAAGGTAAAGGCTTGAGCGAGGAAATGGAAGAAGAAATGCGTCGTAATGAAGTACCAGAATGGTATATCGATTCTTGTAAAAAGATTAAATATATGTTCCCGAAAGCACACGCAGCTGCATATGTGTTAATGGCTGTTAGAATCGCTTATTTCAAAGTCCATCACCCTTTATTGTATTATGCAGCATATTTTACTGTGCGTGCAGAAGACTTTGATGTCAACGCAATGGTGAAAGGTTCACAGTCGATTCGTGCTGTTATTGAAGAAATAAATGCGAAGGGCCTTGATGCTTCAACAAAGGAAAAAAACTTACTAACTGTTATGGAAATAGCCCTTGAAATGACTGAACGTGGCTTCTCCTTTCAAAAGGTTGATTTATATCGTTCAAGCGCTAGTGATTTTATTATTGATGGCAATACATTAATTCCGCCATTCAATTCAATTCCAGGGTTAGGAACGAATGCAGCTATTAATATTGTGAAAGCTAGAGGAGAAGGGGAATTTCTTTCTAAAGAAGATTTGCAAATACGTGGGAAAGTTTCAAAAACGATTATTGAGTATTTAAATAATCAAGGCTGCCTTGATGCATTGCCTGATCAAAACCAACTTTCGCTATTCTAATTTGTTTCTACTTCTTTAATGGGCACAAGCCACCTCCGCTATTCTATGTCCAGCTTCGGTGGCTAGGAGCTCGAGGTCATAAGCCAATCTGTCAAGAAGGTTAAAAAACAACCTTCATGCCAGATTGTCTTATGCTTGTCGCCCCTAGGCAAGCCACCTCCGCTATTCTATTTGCATAAAGATATTGGTTATGGTATAGTTTTAGTGGAAATACTATTTATAACTCTCGTCAAAGAAGAGTGGGGCAACCCACTCTTTCGTGTTTTTTTTCTAAAAAATGTTAAAAAATTAATTTTCTAAGTCATTAAAGTGAATTTGATTTGATTGTAAGGAGGGTAAGTATGAGTCAAGTGACTGAAATTGTTGAAAAGTTAGTCACTCCTATATTAGATGAGTTAAATCTAGAATTAGTTGATATTGAATACGTTAAAGAAGGTAGAGATTGGTTTCTTCGAGTATTTATTGATAAGGAAAGCGGTGTCGATATAGAGGACTGCGGACTTGTTAGTGAACAATTAAGTGTTAAGCTAGATGAAATTGATCCGATACCATATAACTATTTTCTTGAGGTTTCATCCCCTGGGGCTGAACGTCCTTTAAAAAATGAAAAAGATTTTCAAAAAGCAATTGGAAAGA
>JAEWDX010000257.1 GCA_023389895.1 Bacillota bacterium | reverse complement strand
CCGTATATGATTTTACTTCCCCACCTTTTTTCAAAAGAAGACATTCTACGTTAGTATTCGTGCTGCCATTTTTCAATATTCCTGATAAGATTGACACTGCTGAAGCTTTTTCCAATGAAATTTCATTATGATAAACCGTTTGCTCATCCTCCGCTTGTAGTTCTGTTTCAAGCTTCCTTTCACCGTTTAAGAAAAGCTCAACATGACCATTCAAGTAATTCGTCCGGTAAGACTTTAGCTGAAATGAAGCTTGTTCATCATGAGAGAAAATGAGTTTATTTCCTTCAAACATTAGTGATTGCTCTAGCTTTTCAGAAGATTGCTTGCTACTTATTTGCTGAGTAGCAAATGCCTCTAACTCCTGCCATGTCCTAAAAGCACCAATAGATAGAAAGCATGGTTCAAGTGCCTGCTTATCTTGAGGCTTAAATAGCCCTAGATCGTATTCTAAATATAATTGCCAGCCTTCGAGATTTACTTTAGAATCCTTTGGCCAACTAAAACCAATTGGTTCTCCATCATCGACTGAAAAATACCAATTACCTGTCAAGCTTTTCGACTGGATATCTCCAAAATCAACACTTTTCATTTCCGAAAATTCGATAACCTCATTTTCTAAAGGAAAATACGAATGTTTTTGCTCATGATAAATCGATTCGTTCAACGACAGCTCATGATAAGTTTCTCCTCCGACATTTTCAATTTCGGCCCAGCGCTTGACGATTCCTTCTCCGAATAATGCCGTATACAAAGTTAGCGAAATCCCGTTGAAATCTTTCGAAAGAAAGACCATTTTAAAGATAATCGCTGAATGATCACAGTACCATTCAATCTTCTCTGGTTTTTGCTTCGAAAATTCAGTCGAATAAGGCTTTCCGAGTTTAGGAATGAAAAAATAAAATGTTTGATCGGAAAACTCACTCCTACCTGCCGACATTAAATAATCTCGTTTTCGAATATTCACTTCGAAAATCCCATTGTATATATGCCAGAAATCCTTTGATTCGCCTCCGAATTTTTCTCCGAAACCCTTTAAGGTAAGCCCAACATGATTTGTTTCAAAGTATAGCTCTGTTCCATCACGCTTTCTAGCTTTTACTTCCAAAAGAGGTTGATAAAATCCAAATTTCTTTACGATAGAAGGAATCTTAATGAGCTTCCGTTCATTTTTCTCTAATGTAAGAGTATGCACATGACTGCTTAATTGAAGGTATTCTGTCTCAGAAAAAACTAGTTCAAATTCTGCATCTTCTTTTAGACTATTTTCCACCTCAAGCTCAATCACGGCTTCTTGTCCAAAAAAACGAATATTCCCATTCATTTTGGCCGATATTTTTGCAGGCTGCTTCGGGAATACACCTAGTCTTAATTCACACTCTTCACCATTTACTTCAACTCGAACGGATAAATATGGATGTATTTTCCATATACTCGGTTCTTCACCCTTTAAAAAGACGATCTCCTTCGTAATGGTCACTTCTTTTTCAACAATCAGTTCCTCATGCAAAGAAAAATTAGTTCGCTCATGTTGATTTCCCATTACCTTTACGGACATTGACTCATTCGTCTTATTTATAAATTTAATTTCAAATTCTTGTACTTCTTCTTCTATCACCTCATGCTCGGGTAAGCTAAGCTCAAGAAAATATTCATCTGTTTCGACTAGGCTAATGCCTCTTCCTGTTCGCTCAAAACGCACTCTTGCCTTCGTATGTTCATTTTTCCATTCGTATTCGTAGAGAGTAAATCCATTTTCTTTAAGACCATCTGGCTTTACCTCTATCTCGCGAACACAATCATGATACCAATCTAGCTTTGTAAATAATGGCTTCAATAGTGGTGTATTCATAACCATAGGAATGAAATTCATCAAATGGGTCGTTTCATCCCTATCCTCCCAAAAGAATCCACATTTTTTGTAAAGTGGGACTGCCTTTACATTACCTGGCCATGTGTAAAGATCAAGTCGTGGCCATCCTAAAGCAATTGTTTTTTCGACTGCTTTTAAAAGGAGCATTTTGCCAATTTTTCTTCCATGATAGTCTGTTCTTACATTGAGTAGTGGAATATATAAGGAACCAGTATCCTCTTTGTACTCTGATAATCCGCAATAGCCCACTACCTCTTCTCCGTCTAATGCTAAATATAAGGCGAGATTTCCTGAGTTTGCTTCTTTCGTTAATACTTGCTCTTCCGTATGCACCCGGGTGTACCCACCCCAGCTCTCACGGCTAAGATTCCACATTTTCGCAATTCCGCGTGCCAAACCTTTATGATATTCTTCTATTACGATCGTATTTGTATTGTCCATTCCATTTTCCTCCCAAACTAGGTTACATCTTGTCTATCCTTTCGAATCCCTTCATCTTTCAAAAAATTTGTTGCCATTTCTATTCCTCCCTCTGTTATTTTTTGAATGTTTTCCACATTCTTCTATTATCGTAGTTGCTGGGCAAATGATTGTAAAGATAATTTTGAAATTTATTATTTTTAAATCATAAAAAAAGCCTTGCCCATAAGCAGACAAGGCTCAAAATTAAGATTTCAGCTCTCTTAATTTCGCTAAACTCGCATTCATATAATCGACCATCGCAATAATGTCGTCGACTTGGTCTTCATAAACTAAACGATTAAATATAATGGTTGTCTCATTTGTAATCATACTTTTATTAGAAAGCGGATCACGTATAATCAATTGTTTAATCATCCGTTCCGCTCCCCATATTTCTTTAAGCGTCCGTTCTATTTTTTGGAAAATTGCCATGCTTTCTTCCTGCATGAAAGTAAACTTAATTGATATGTGACTACCTGCAAGCTTGTTTGAATGGATAGTAGGCAATAATTCTGCTGCTAAATTTGCCAAATCTGCTTCCATAATAAAGGTACAAGTTATATCCTCAAGCTGATCAGTAAAGGTAATTTCATACTTCCTTGAAAGCTTGGCCGAATTAAAAATGTCATTTCTATCCTCAATGCGAATTTCCCCGCTCAAATCACGGTCATAGAGCTCTCCTTCAATGACAACCTTCATATTTTCAAATGCTGTCGGATCAAACATCGGCTATCAACCGTTTAGAATAAACCAATTGCATTTCCGTTTTCATCGACATCCATTTTCAAAGCAGCTGGTGCTTTCGGTAAGCCTGGCATCGTCATCACGTCACCTGTAAGGGCGACAATAAACCCAGCACCAATCGATGGCTTTAGCTCTCTAATTGTAATGGTGAAACCAGTTGGACGACCAAGCTTTGTTGGATCATCTGAAAGTGAATACTGTGTTTTTGCCATACATATAGGCAAATGTCCCCAGCCAAACTTATCGAAATCCTGAAGTTGTTTCTTTGCCTTCGTGGAAAATTCAACATTGTCTGCACCGTAAACCTTTTGAGCTATTGCCAAAATTTTGTTTTCAAGCGGATCAGATAGATCATATAAAGGTTGGAAGTTGGCTTCTTGCTTTTCAATCACTTTAATCAACTTATTTGCTAAGTCAATGCCACCAGCCCCGCCTTTTTCCCATACTTCCGTTAAGGAAACAGGAATATTAGCCTGACTGCAAAGATCGATTAACGTATTTACTTCTTGTTCCGTATCAGAAACGAAGCGATTAACAGCAACGACAAAAGGCAATCCGAAGCTTTGAATTGTTTCAATATGTTTTTGTAAGTTGGCAAAGCCTTTTATTAAGCTCTGCACATTCTCTTTGCTCAGCTCATTTTTCGGCACACCGCCATGCATTTTAAGCGCCCTAATTGTCGCAACAATGACAACTGCTTCAGGCTTGATTCCTGCGCTTCTTGCTTTAATATGTAAAAACTTCTCCGCACCTAGATCAGCTCCAAAGCCACCTTCTGTCACAACATAATCAGCAAGCTTAGAAGCGGCAGTTGTTGCAATGATACTATTACAGCCATGTGCGATATTTGCAAACGGACCACCATGAATAAAGGCAGGTGTATGTTCGATTGTTTGCACTAAATTAGGCTTCACTGCTTCTTTTAAGAGCATTGTTAATGCACCTTCTACACCTAGATCAGCAACCGTGACCGGCTGTTTATCAATATTGTAAGCAACAACCATTTGACCAAGTCTTTTCTTAAGATTTTGCAAATCCGTTGCTAAGCAAAGAACGGCCATAATTTCTGAAGCTACCGTAATATCAAAGCCATCTTCTCTTGGCACACCCTGAACAGGACCACCTAAGCCGATAATAACCTTTCTTAATGCGCGATCATTTAGATCTAAAGCGCGTTTCCAAACAATTCTCCGTTGGTCAATACGCAGTTCATTTCCTTGTTGAAGATGGTTATCGATAAATGCAGCAAGTGCATTGTTTGCTGTCGTAATAGCATGCAAGTCACCTGTAAAATGTAAATTTATATCCTCCATCGGCAAAACTTGCGAATAGCCCCCACCTGTTGCCCCGCCTTTTACCCCCATTGTTGGGCCAAGGGATGGTTCTCGCATGGCGATAATTGTCTTTTTCCCAATCCGAGTTAAAGCATCAGCCAACCCAACTGTTACCGTTGATTTCCCTTCCCCTGCAGGAGTTGGGTTAATGGATGTAACAAGAATTACTTTTCCGTCTTTTTTCGTCGATAATTTCTGTAAGGCTTTCGTTGACAATTTTGCTTTGTACTTTCCGAATAATTCAAGGTCATCCTCATGAAGACCAATTTTTTC
The DNA here is from genome assembly GCA_023389895.1 of Bacillota bacterium. Classification (GTDB taxonomy): domain Bacteria; phylum Bacillota; class Bacilli; order Bacillales; family Cytobacillaceae; genus Cytobacillus. The sequence continues at coordinate 236 of JAEWDX010000257.1, read as the reverse complement.
AGCAATTTCTACGATTAGTTTCATTGATGATTGTTGTGCAATTTCAATGTCTGACTTGTAAACAGGTTTTACGTTCATTTTTAATCCCCCTAAGCATCCAATATTGAAAGCGGTTTACTTCCCTATTGTACCATTCATTCATATTTTTAAAAATATGAATGAATTAATTTCAGGTTTGATGAAAATTTTATCTCTTATTGTTATTTTTATTCCGATCGTATTTTTACATTGCTACA
>JAEWDX010000232.1 GCA_023389895.1 Bacillota bacterium | reverse complement strand
CTAGCCTTGTAGCTTTAATTCCACCCTTTTTTCTTATTATTTTCGGGATTCTTATTTTACCAAACAGATTTTATATCTTAATCATTATACCATTTCTAGTTTATAGCTTTTTTTGTTATCAATCCTTTCTTATCAATAAAAGGCGTTCATTAGAAGCTACGACTTTAATAACTGAAAGACAAGCGCCATTAAATTTATTTCAAGAGAATGAAGTCGGGGTTGCGTTTCTTCCAGCTCCTTCATTAAGGTTGATTATCTTTAGTGGGGATGGAGTGCAAATAGGTGAGGTTAAAGATATGAAATTTTTGCCATTTAGGTGGCTACTACCGACGTCATTGGACAAGCTTTTTGATAAAAAATACGGGATTTATGATGGATCTAATCAATTGAAGGCTTTTTTTTTATTGATGAAAGATAAGATTATTATTAAGCCTAAGGATGAAAAGCTCAAGCCGCTCATTATTCGTAAGTGCGAGATAAATCAAACGAACTATTTTTTGCTTGATGAAGATAAAAAACTTGAAATCAAACAATCCTCTTTATATATCGATTTTCAAATTTATGAAAATAAGAAGATGATAAGTAGATTAAGAAAAGGGTGGCTTCCGCTAGAATGGGGGAAGGTATTTAAGAATCCAAATACACCAATTCTTACATTTGAAAAAACGCTCAATCAACATGATCGATTGGCGATTTATGCGATTATGTCTCATTATTTACGGTATTCGGATCATTGAAGCTTTCCTTTTCTTATGATTTCCACTATACATAGCGGGGTATGCATATTAGTGGAAGTACTTATTTAGTTATAGTATGCTAATAGCAAATTGATCCGCCAAAAATGTTTTCATAACGAGGTGTTTGCATGAAGAAATTTTTACTAGTAGCGTTCATTATCATTCTGACTTTATTCATTATTGATAAAACGATTTTAAAAGATAAAGGAATTGTTAAACAGATTGAACAAACGCGGAAGTTTGAGAAAATGGCTAATGTGAATGAACTACCAATTGGTTTAAAAGAAGGGGAGCGTGCCCCTGATTTTGAGCTCGTTGATTTAGATGGCAAGGTAGTCAAATTAAGTGACTATAAAGGAAAACCAATTTTTCTAAATTTCTGGGCTAGCTGGTGCGGTCCTTGTAAGGCAGAAATGCCACATATGGTAAAATTATATGAGGCAAAAAAAGAAATGGGATTTGAGATTCTCGCCATAAATGCAACAACATCAGAAAAAAATAAAGAGAATGTGAAAAGATTTATTACTGAATACGGGCTAACATTTCCGATTCCACTTGATGAAAAAGGGACTGTTACTCATCAATACGGAATTATTGGTTTTCCAACAAGCTTCTTCATTGATTCTGATGGTGTAATCAGAAGCAAGGCACTTGGCCCATTAGATGAAAAAGAAATGACAAACAGGATGAAACGTTTGCCATAAATAGCTTATTGCGCTCTATCTTTATTCATTTTTCAAAAATGCTAATACTGGAGCAAAATTTTGTTTTTCCTTCGCTTCGAAATAAGTGCGGAATGGATCGCCAAGACTGTTAATACGCGCTAACATATTTGGAATTTGAAAATCTTCAATCTTTAAATGTTCACTTACTTCCTCCCAGTAAAGTGGAGCTGCAACAGTAGCCTCCTTCGTACCTCGGGGGGAGTAAGGGGCAATAATTGTTTTTCCTTCCGCATGCTGGATGTAATCAATATAAAGCCTTCCTTTTCGTGCTTTTTTTAACCGCTCAATTGTAAATAAATTTGGTTGCTTCGATACTAAATAGTCCGCTATAAAGGCTGTAAACAGTCTTGTTTCCGCAAATGAATAAGTGTTTTCTTGTATAGGTACGTAGATTTGCAATCCTTTATTCCCCGATGTTTTAACAAAGCCGATAAGCTTAAGCTCGTCTAATATTTCTTTTATTAGAGTGGCTGCTTCGATTGCAAGATTAAACTCCTTTCTTGATGGAGGATCCAGATCGAAGACAATTTCACTTGGGCCCTTGCTCTTGATCGTTTGAAAGGGGATATGGTATTCAAAGGCAAGCTGATTTCCTAACCAAAGCAATGTTTCTAATTGATTACAAACGATATAATTAATGTCATCTGCCATTTTTGTTTCGACAAATTCTGGTGCGTATGTTGGGCAATTTTTTTGAAAAAATGAATCACCGAATATTCCATGTGGATAACGGATTACCGTTAATAATCTATCTTTTAGAAACGGAAGGATATAAGCCGATATCTCGCTTAAATAATGAAGATAATCCACTTTCTTAAGCGCAGGCTCTTTCCATAGAGGTTTATCAGGATGCGTCATTTCAAGCTCAATAGATAACTTTTTCTGTTGTTTTTTGAGTGGATTTAGATTACAGTCCTCAGGTTTTAGCTCAAATTTGAATTGGTGAAAATGTGGTTCACGCATTTGTTCCTCATACATTTCTAAATATTTCACCTCGAGACAGATAGCTGGCTTTATATAGATAAAATGACTGTCCTCATTTGCTTTATTATGTTTAATAATTTGAGTCAATGCTTGTTTCTCTTCACGTTCCAAACCAAAAATAAATTGACCAATTGAAATGACTTCTCCCCGATCATAAACGCCAACATGGAAATAGCCATTTGTTTTATCATAAGCAGTGATAAAACAAAATACATATTTCCAGTTTTTGTATTTAATCCATTGATTAGTCCGTTTTCCTTCTATCCACTTACTATTTTTCTGTTTCGCAATGATTCCTTCCCCATTATAAGCAACAACTTTCTTCCATATTTGCTGAAAATGATTAAAGGAAGGGATGAGCTGAAGATTTTTTTTATCACTCTCATTTGGTAGAAGCGGAAGATTTAGCTGTGTAAATAATGTTGTCAGCTGTTTCTTCCTAATAAAATATGGTTCATTAGAAAGGGAGATACCATTTAATAAAATGATATCAAAGATAAGAAGCTTGCATGGTGAAGTACTTGCTTTTTCTGCAATCCGTGTTTTTGACCTCATTCTTCCTCTTATCTGAATTTCTGAAAAATTTCCTTTCATCGCATTATCAAGAAAAACTAATTCCCCATCTAAAGTTAAAGGAAGATAGGGCATAAATTTCGCCTTGTTTTCGTTTAAAAAATCTTGAATTTCAGGGAATAGCTGCAAAAGAGGTTTTTCATTGCGACTTTCTAAAAAAATTTCTTTATCCCAATGAAGAATGGCTCTAAATCCATCGTATTTTACTTCAAATAACCACTCATCGCTTAAGGGAACCTCAAAAGCAAGCGTAGGCAGCATTGGTTTCATCAGTCACACCTCATTGTATGTAGAAACATATAAGCACTTATAATAGCTTCTCCAGTCGATTAAAAACTACTCTTTACCAAATGTTGATATGTATAAGCAGTGCTGTCCTAGATAAAATTAAGAAAAAAGATTGGAGATTCTCTATGCATACAATGTGGAAAGGGAGCATTAGTTTTGGACTTGTAAATATTCCGATTAGACTACATGCGGCAACAGAAGATAAAGATATAAAATTGCGACAGCTTCATAAAAAATGCCATTCACCAATTAAATATGAAAAAAAATGCCCTGTATGTGATGTCGAAATTAATCAAGAGGATATTGTAAAAGCATATGAATATACAAAAGGGAAATTTATTGTCCTTGATGAAGAAGATTTAGAAAAATTAAAGAAGGAAAATGAGGATAAAGCTGTTGAAATTATTAATTTTGTAAAAATCGAACAAATTGACCCAATTTACTTCGCTCGTAGCTATTATATGTCACCTGGCGATGGCGGCAGTAAGGCCTACGCTTTATTGAGAAAGGCTTTAGAGGAATCTGAAAAGGTTGGCTTGGCAAAAATAATTATTCGTTCTAAAGAGCAAATGGCTGTCATTCGTGTATTTGAAAATACACTTTTGATGGAAACAATCCATTATCCAGATGAGGTTAGAAAAACGCTTGATGTTCCCAATATTCCGTTGGATGATAAAGTGACGAAAAAGGAGCTAGACACAGCCATTCTCCTAATTGATCAACTAACTGCAAATTTCGAGCCAGAAAAATTCACGGATGATTATCGTCATGCTCTGCTTGAATTAATCGAGTTGAAACGATCAGGAAAAGAAATCGTCACAACAGCTGCCAAAGAGGCACCAGCAAATGTTACTGACTTAATGGCCGCTCTTCAAGCATCAATCGAAAAAACAAAGCCAAAAAAAGCAACAGAAAAAAAGAAACGTATCTCTGCAAAAAAAACTGAGAAAAAACAAGCATAAAATGTTTAAAAGGTTTGACTTTATCAATTTTATCGTATAATATGTAAATAACGCTATAATGTTCGTTATATATAGTTTAGGAGTCGTTGCTGCACTGAAATGTAGTCGATTTTTAACTCTCATTTCTTTGCAAATATGACTTTTTTTGTTTGAGTTTATATACGAAAGACTTATGGTGAACATATTTTTGGAGGTAACAAACATGAACTCTGGTAAAGTAAAATGGTTTAATGCAGAAAAAGGATTCGGATTTATCGAGTCTTCAGAAGGTCAAGATGTATTCGTACATTTCTCAGCTATCCAAACTGATGGCTTCAAAACTTTAGAAGAAGGTCAAGAAGTAACTTTTGAAATCGTTGAAGGTAACCGTGGACCACAAGCTGCTAACGTTAATAAAGCATAATTTTGCTAAAAAGTGGTGATGCATGTCATTCATGCATCACCTTTTTACGTTATTTTCTCCACTTTGTATTCTTCACTCATTCCTCGGGTAGAGAACCCATCTAATGTTACCTATTTTGCGTGGATTGATTATTTTATTGTAT
>JAEWDX010000218.1 GCA_023389895.1 Bacillota bacterium | reverse complement strand
ATTGATTTTATTTGGAATCATACCGTAAAAGAAATTCATGAGAAAGATGGGAAAGTCGGGAGTCTTACCCTCGTTTCAACAGTTGACGGAGCTGAACAGGGATTTAAAGCAGACGGTGTTTTTATTTATGTAGGAATGTTGCCGTTGTCTAAGCCATTTGAAGACCTTGGTATTACCAATGAAAATGGCTATCTCGAAACAAATAACCAAATGGAAACGAGAGTACCCGGAATTTTTGCTGCTGGCGATATCCGTGAAAAAACGTTACGACAAATTGTAACAGCGACCGGCGATGGTAGTATTGCTGCTCAATCCGCACAACATTATGTCGGAGAAATAAAGGAACATTTAAAGAGTAAACAATAATGGTAGTTGCAGGTTCCAGTTTCGAAATATTATCACATGCTGGAGGGATTTTGTCCTTAATACTCATTCCAGTTGTGATTTGGTCTATTGGCAGAAAAAAATAATACTTGCTACGTTTTTAGGTACATTCATTAAAAATTAGGAAATGTGTGAGTTTAAATATACCCGCATAAGTATATTGTGAAAGAGTACAATAGATTTTCTTCATTAAATTTAATTAAACATAATACTTAGGGAGAATTATATGTGTTTGATAAAAACAATCAAACTAGGGATTGTGCCATAATTGGTTCCTGAGGAAGTAGTTGACCTAAGGTTTCTGGAGATGATAAACAGGTTAAAAAACCGATTCCAATATTATCAGGAACAATAGTTTGGCTCCTAGAAGGATCCATTTGTCTAATTTATAAAACACTTAGCTAATTTTTATTTTGTAATTTACAAAAATTTTAATAAGAATAGGAGATTTTTTTATGAATCAAATTACAGTCTATACAACAAATACTTGTCCTTATTGTGACATGATGAAAAACTTCTTAAAGGAGAATGGACTTCCTTTTAAAGAGGTAAACGTCGAACAAGACCCGATTGCCGCAGACCGTTTAGTAAAAACAACAGGCCAAATGGGAGTTCCTCAAACTGAAATAAATGGTCAATGGGTATTAGGATTTGATCCGAAAAGAGTTATGCAATTAGTAAAGTAAACAAGTTTGATATGTATAATTTGTTCATCCCTTATTGGAGTGATATCTGTCACCTGTATTTTCTAAAATCTTTATAGGATTCTATCAACAAAAAGCGCCAAACATACTCTAAGCAAATTTCGATATGAATGAAGCCGATTTTTCCTATGCTAATTAACAGAATGAATTTGAGTTTTAAATATAAGCAAAACAGCCACTTAAATAATGGCTGTTTTGCTTATATAGAGCATCTTATTCTAAAAGACTTTTTAGATGTGCTACAAACTATTTCAACAAACCAAAGGATGGGGAATTAGTAACTATATTATAATAATGCTTAAAATGTTACTTAACCAACCAGCGATTAAACCATCTGATTCATACCACTCAAGGATCTGTGATTTCATACAAACTACAGAATTTTATATTGAATTGAAAATATTAACTTTTTCAGAAATCAATTTTCTCCTTTCGGTTATATTACATTTCTCTTAAATCTATAATATAAATAGCACTTACATATAGAGCAATGCAATAAAGAGCCAGGCTCCTGCTATTCCCATTCCGAATTGAACCCCTATTACGTATAAGAGCAGGCTTCCTTAATATTATGGAAGTCAGCTTATTTATTTTTATATCGTTCCATTGAGCTTACAGGAGTGACTGTCCAGAATGGTAAACTTTTGAATGTACCAGCAGTGCTAGAAGCGCCAATCTCAATAGAACTTAAGTTAGACCAAATTATTCCTGTCGGTGGAAATTATCTAGTGCTTGGAAAAGTTGAATGTGTCCAAATAGATGAAGCAATCTATGCAGGAAACTATAAAATAGCTATCGATAAGTGGAAGCCGCTTGCTAGTTTGGCAGGAGACTTTGCCGGACTAATGCCTTCATTTTCAGATGGACAGAAAGGTACATAAATCATTTTGCTAGCTGAGATGGTTCTATTTTGTATTACTAAAACTTAGATGTGAGATTTATGAGTGATCTATAGTCAAGTTCGCTACTATCCCTCAATGGTTTTCCAATGTAGAGAGTTTAGGTATTCCTTTTCCCATTAAAGACCATGAAGAAGTCTATAATTAGACATTTCCAACATGGACTAGATGAAATGCTTATTCATTTGATAGTTTAGCTACAGAATTACATTGAAAATTATCTGATAATGCAGAAAGCTATCGAGAATTTTACTTTCTCGACAGCTTTTTTTTCTTATAAACCACATAGTCGCCTAATATTTATAGTGATTTACTTCTGATATTCTGATATTCTGATTTAAGTACCATGTTGCAAATGCATTCCACCTGGGCAGATTGTTACTTGGACAATAGACAGTAATCATAAATCACGCTTAACGTGGGATATTGTCGTTGGTCCTCAGCTTGTCGAATTAATGTGTATCTTACTTCTACTTCGAGTGAATACTTTTTATCATACACATCGCGTATTTTGTAAGTTTACTTTTAAATTATTTCTTGTGAAAAAGTGATTATAGACTTCGGTCATTTTAATTTGTTCTTTCCATAATGAAATAATCCATTCAGTCGCTGCCGAGGATTATTTGGATGTCCATGGAGAAAACGGGCCAGAAGAGGTTGGGAAAAGAGCTTTTGAAACCATTCGTAATGCTTTGAAAGAAGGAGAACATCTTGAGTTAGACAGTATTCAAGTAGGGTTGTGACCAATGCCTAAAGACGGCTACCCCATTGTTGGTTTTCATGATCAAATAAAAGGACTCTATATAGCGGTTATGCATTCTACAATCACGTTATCTCCTGTTATTAGTAAATTGATTGCGAAGGAGATTGTAGATAAATATGCGGTTGGGAGAATTAGAGAGTTGCCGACTATCTCGGTGTTATCTGTGAGATGGAATGTCTAGCTTAATACGAATTCAAGATTTATAATCCAAAATAGAGCCTAGCCCTTTTGAATCCACTTTTAAGTTTGTATTGTTCTTACTCGTTTAGACATAAAACACTCTGTTGGATAGTAAATATCAAAAAGGGTGAAAGTACATCCTTATTCCACCATGAGGACACAATTATTGAAACAACTTAAATTCGATGCTATTATGGGTATATAAAGTCTTTTACTGGAGAGAATAATAGTTATGAAATATTCTAAGGCTACAAATTATGCACTACACACTATGCTTTTTCTTGCAAAGGAAACACTAAATAAACCAGTGGGTGTCCAACAATTAGCTGAGATGCAAAATGTTTCTCCCACTTATTTATCTAAAATCCTTACTAAGTTAGTAAAAGAGGGAATGATTAACTCTGTATCTGGTGCCAATGGTGGTTATACACTTCGTCACAATTGGGAAGATATTTCATTTTTAGATATTATACATGCAATTGAAGGCAAATCTTCGTTGTTTGACTGTTGTCTATATAACGATCCTAAGTGTGTAATAAAAGAAGTAATGCTATCGGCAGAAGAAAAACTAGAGAATGACTTAAGAAACAGAAAAATATCGGATTTTGTGAAAAAATAGTCGTGGATATAGTCCACCATTATTTTTTTGATTGAACGAGGATATAAGGAGTCTTTTAAGTCCTTGAAAGGAATTTAGCGAGCGATCTTAGAATTTTTACACTCTGAACTAGGAATTCTTCTTGGTTGCTTACTTTTATAAATTTTCAAGTGGTTATAGCTTAGAATCATTCTGTTTTTAAACTTTAATTTGAGCTAGAATGCATGTTGTATTAAATTGACATTTTTAACGAAGCAACACGTACTTTAAACAACTTGTGGAGGAGAGTTACATTATGGAATTATTTGATTGTGCAGTTATAGGTGCAGGTGGCGCTGGTTTAAATGCAAGTTTGATTTTAGGAAGGTCCCGCAAAAAAGTCGCTTTATTCGATAATGGAACAAATCGGAATCGTGTGACTCAGGAATCACATGGATTTCTTACACGTGATGGCATTAAACCAGCAGAGTTTAAAGAAATAGCTTTGAAAGATGTGAAAAAATATCCTTCAGTTCATTTTTATCAAAACACAGTTATGATTATAACAAAACAATCAAACGGATTGTTTAAAATTGATACGTTAGAAGATGTAGAGTGTGTTGCTGAGAGAATAATATTGGCAACAGGTGTTCAAGAGGGATTTCCATCGATTCCTGATATTAAAAATTATTATGGGAAAAGTTTATTCAGCTGCCCAACTTGCGATGGATGGGAGTTAAGAGATCAACCTCTAATTATCATTTCAGAGGATGAAGAACAAACCCTTTTTAAAGGAAAGCTTGTATATAACTGGTCAAAAGATTTAGTAATAGCCACAAATGGTCATGAGGTTTCTGCTCCAACATTGAATGAACTACAAAGAAAAGATATACCTGTTATTACTGAACCTATTCAAAGCTTAAATGGTGAGGACGGTTATTTAAACAAAGTTGTGTTTAGTTCAGGACTTGAAATCGAAAGAATTGGAGGGTTTATCGTACCAAATTTTGCTCGACCAAATCAATTTGCAGAGCAGCTTGGTTGTCAATTAAATGAAAATGGTAGCATTGTGATAGATGAGGCAGGGCGAACGTCACAGAAAAATGTTTATACAGCAGGGGAGACAGCAAAATTAGGTCAGTCTTCGTTAATAGTTGCTGCTGCTGAAGGTTATAAAACCGCGATGGCAGTTGTTTTCGATAGTACAATTTAAAATTTTTATTTTAATTACAGATATTAAAGGTCCCTAATATTTATTGAAAGAGGGGATTGTAGGTTCAAGTAAATAACACGTACTGTTGCAAATATATATAAACAAGGAAAATTCCAGAAAAAGAGAAGGAGATATAAATGAATAAAAAGATTGAGGTTTTCTATGTAGATGCTTTCACAACGGATACTTTTGGAGGAAATCCTGCTGGAGTAATACCGAATGCAGAAAACTTAACAGACGTAGAAATGCAGAAAATAGCTAATGAATTAAACCTCTCGGAAACAGCCTTTCTTTTACCGTCAACGAATACAAACGCAGATTATAGAATAAGATATTTTACACCTACCGAAGAAGTTGATTTTTGCGGTCACGCCACTTTAGGTACAGCATGGTTAATGGCTACTAAGAACAATTGGATCAATAAGGAAGAAAAAATAATCTTTGAATCTAACATAGGACTAATTCCCGTTAAATGGATTATGGAAAACAATCAATTAACTAGAGTGTCCATGACTCAAGTACGTCCTCAAATAAAAAGTATAGACATTAGCCCAAAAATAGTCGCTGATCTTGTTGGTATACATGATACAGATATTGATAATAGATATCCAATAAAAATAGGGAATACTGGGATCTCACATCTTTTGGTTCCAGTTAAAACACGACAAGCAATTGACCGAGCAGAACCTAAATTAAAGGAACTTAAAAAGATGAACAATGACTTTAACATATCCACCACACATCTCTTTACCTTTGATACAAATGGGGAATTTGATATTTATACAAGAGATTTTTGTCCAAATTTAGGAATTGATGAAGATCCCGTTACAGGAGCTGCAAATGGTGCGTTAGGCGGTTATTTATATTTAGAGAACATCCTAACTAACGGAGAGAGACATCAATTAGTTATAGGTCAAGGACATGCTATCAATAGACCTGGGGTTCTTTATCTATCGATTACACCTGATGGGGAGAATCCTATTATTGAAGTATCAGGACCAGCTGTTGTTTCAATAGAGGGAGAAATATTAGTATAGTGACCATTTTACCTTTAACTGTACTTCTTATTTAAAGTACAGTTTTTCGCAATTATAAATTCAGGTAATTTCTTCATTGAAAGTAATATAGTTGAGATGACTAAATGAAGTTTCACTATAAGAGATTTACTGTAGTTTTAATCAGCTCAATCTCTTGTGTATGTATGGTTTTAGTTATCATTTGACTGCATCTTTCAAAGCCTTACCTGGTTTGAAAGCAGGCACTTTATTAGCTGCTATTTCAATATCTTCACCAGTTTGCGGATTACGTCCTTTACGAGCGGCATGTTCGCGAACTTCAAAGTTTCCAAACCCGATTAGAGAAACTTTACCTCCGTTTTTAAGAGCCGTTTCAATTGCGCTTAATACTGCATCAACTACTTTAGTTGCATCTTTTTTAGTTAATTCTGTTGCTTCAGCAACACTATTTATTAGTTCTGTTTTATTCATTTTTTTCTATCCCATTTAACAAAATTTCCAATCGAACAAATGACTGTACAATATTTTTATCATATACGATAACATGTTCGCAAATATTACAATATAATCGAGTGCCTTCTTTTTCTATCCTTTTATTTCAAAGCTATTCAACACTCTTTCAAAACCATTGCATTATAATCGTCTCAAATTATAAAATTTTTTTAATAATTCTTTAAAAAATTAATAGTTATGAGCAATTCATTATTCTAATGTAAATAAAAAATGGTATTATGTCTATTAAAGAGTTTTAATGTATGTAATTTTTCGAGCGGTAAATGATAGAAAAAAATCCTCACAATGCAATCAAGATTTCAAAGAATATATAAGAAACTTAGAAGAACTAAAAAAGGAGAGAAGGACTATGCCAATTTATAAAATTAAATATATAAAAGAATGCGAACACATCATGGAAGTCAAAGCGGATTCTAAAGAAGATGCGCTAAAAAAATTCGAAACCTTTGACTATATTAAAGATTACGAACATCAATGCATACATGAAGAAATAATTGATATAGAAGACAAATGATATTTTTAAGCGTAGGGAAACCATTCTAAGCTTTTATGCATAAGAAAATTTGTCGATGATGATGGTTTAGAATTGTTAATCTATTAACTTCAGAAATCAGTAAATCAAATGGTTTAACTAGCGCTAATCTTAAGGAACTCGTGGAATTTATGAAAAGGTTCAATTTGACACATTAACGACTTCGAGGATATTATAGATATAGTAAGTCTTCAAAGGGGATGATATCGTGGAATTTACAAAAGTAACGAATTATGCTTTACACATCATGCTCGCGCTCATTAACGTTTCTCCGGTTGAACTGAAAGGTGTTCAATACTTAGAAGAATTGCAAGGTGTTTCATCAGCCTATCTTTCCAAAATTTTAACAAAACTCATGAAAGCAGGGATAATCGAATCTGTTTCTGGAGTCAAAGGAGAATATCGCTTATCCTGCAAAAAAGATGGCATGACATTTCTGGACATATTCACGCTATTGAGGGCACAGCGTCCTTGTTTGAATGTGATTTTGCCCACGGCGAGATTCAAGTTGTAATGAAGGAAGCGGAAGAAACAATGGAAAGTCATCTTAAAAACATGAAATGGACAGAACAAAGATATGTTGAATGTGGTAAAAATCGAGGTTAGAGAGAAGAATGACAGAGGAGGAACTTTTATGAATACCGAACAGTGGAGAGTGGGAATTTATCTGTTTAACGATGTAGAGGTTTTGGATTTTGCAGGTCCTTTTGAAGTTTTTTCTGTGACAGCATTAGAGAATGGTCATAACCCATTTGTAGTTGAAACGGTATCAGAAAAAGGAACAATAATATATGCTTGTAATGGATTGAAGGTACAGCCAGATTACAGTTTTGATACTATGCCAAAATTTGATATCTTGGTTATTCCTGGTGGTCTAGGTGCTAGGGAACGAGAAATACATAATGTTAAAGTAATATCCTGGATTGAAAGTCAAATGAAAAATGTGCAACTAATGACTTCTGTTTGTACAGGTGCCCTTCTGTTAGCAAAAGCAGGTTTACTTAAAGGTAAACTGGCAACAACCCATTGGGCAAGTTATGAAAGATTAGAAAATGAATTTCCAGAAGTTGAAGTTCAGAGGGATGTTAAATTTGTAGATGAGGGTAATGTTATTACATCAGGTGGAATTTCGGCAGGTATAAATATGTCTTTTCATATTGTGAAACGATTAGTAGGTTCACAAGTTGCTCAGGAAACTGCTAAACAAATGGAATACGATATTATTGTAT
>JAEWDX010000211.1 GCA_023389895.1 Bacillota bacterium | reverse complement strand
ATACAATAATATCGTATTCCATTTGTTTAGCAGTTTCCTGAGCAACTTGTGAACCTACTAATCGTTTCACAATATGAAAAGACATATTTATACCTGCCGAAATTCCACCTGATGTAATAACATTACCTTCATCTACAAATTTAACATTCCTCTGAACTTCAACTTCTCCAGTAATTGATATTCTGTTTAAAAACTCCATAAAAACTCTGAATGTTTTTATTGTTTTTTGTTTTTCTAACCCTTACTGTCGAAATTACTTTCTAAAATATGGTATCATTCGTAGCAAGTTTTGTATCCATTTCTTCTTGTACACCCGTGTAGTAAATGTGTCCCTTGTTAGAGTGATGTCGAAGTGACCCCTGCCCTCCCTCTTTCGTCATTCCCGACATCATTGATACTATGCGGTCATTTACTTCCTGCTGTTGGAATAAAATAATATTTGATCAAAAATCTCGAATAAATCTACATCTTACTGTAAATAATATGTGTTCATTCATTAATTTGTCTGTCGTTACTAATACTAGGTAAAGCTCTCTTCAAAGACTAAGACGAAAGTTGTTTTATACTGACTCCACTTGAGATAAATCCCTTTAAAATTTCATTGACTGCTTCTTCTTTCGTAAAAACTATAAATCTATTAACTCTCTAAATAGTACTAATTAGGTAATAGATTTTAATTACTCAAATTTCCTCTCATTAACAGTGTGATGTTAATGGGAACATAAAATTACCCTCCAGCAATGACTGTTTTGTTAAGACGAATAAAGCATCATCATCATTTGGCATAATGGTTGCTACCATGCCCTCAATTTTAAAATCAGGTGTGAAATAAAATATTACTTTTTTTGTTGTTTCCTTCACAATGTTTGCTAATACAGCTTCAACATTTAGTACATTTAACGAAATGATATCAAAAATATGCAGAGTATCTTCCTCTTCTTCCATTAGGACAATCGTTTCTAATTCTTCAACATAGAAGATGGCTTCCTGTAATGCTAATGTGAAATAAAACATTAGTAAACCTTCATTATGTTTTACATCTAATATTGTTGAGTTTACATGACGATTTTTCGCAAATTTTTCAAGTAGTGCAAGGTTATTTTCAATAGTAAGATGTTTTACTTTTGCATCCATATTCATTTGAATTGGGCTTTTTGCTAGGTCTAAACTAAACTCACTTTCATTTAAACGTGTAAAGCCAAACTTCGGATAAAAATCCAATACAGTATTATTCGCAAAAAGATACATGAAATCGCAGGTATTTTCGTGTTCCTTTATAATATGTTGCATTAATTGCTTAGCCAAACCTTGATTATGATAATTTTCATCTGTCATTACTGTACCTATCTGAATCCCTTTATACGTTTTTCCATTAATAATCACCGACATTTTATTGACGGAAGCATTTGAGATGACCTTACCATCATCAACAAATGAATACGGAATATACTTGTCATTCCAATATCCTCTGTTGTACCAGCCTCGAAAATCTATTTCGAAAGTTTTCATAGCTAAGGCATTAAAACTCTCCTTTAATTTTTCATTATTACGATAATCACTTACTAATTCATATTTTTTCATTTAAATATCCTCTAACTTTATTCTGACTTACAATATTTTTACAGGCGTTTTTTCGTCTATAGGGCTAAAGATATCTCCCCTAGTGGATTACTAATCAATTATATGTCATCTAGTTCGCCATAGCCAAATTATAAACTTTCACTCAGTGTGAAGCTCAAGTCTTTTTTTGTATTGTCACTATACATACAAAAATAGAAAAAGGGAAAACCCTACAAGGTGGTTGCGATTATTTATGCAAACAAGCTTCTTTATTACGTCTATGCCATTTCTAAGTAAAAAGCCTCACTTTCAAACCTAAAAATTAAAAAAGCATGGCAGGTTTTTATGGCAATACTAAATTCAAATATTTATGTTTTTATGTAGCAAACTTATCTGAATATTATTTTTCAATAAAGGGCTATCTACGATATTCAATCGAATAAGCTCAGTCATTTAACACACTATTAACTCTGCTGGTCTAATTCCATCACGTATAATAAATCCATGTGATTCCTGAGTCACACGATTCCGGTTTGTTGCATTATCAAATAACACAATTTTTTACGAGATCTTCCTAAAATTAAACTTGCATTTAGCCCAGCTGGGCCGCTCCTATAATTGCACAATCAAATAATTCCATAATGTTGTTTTCCTCCATAAATTGTTTTTTATAATATTTATTGTTTCCTCTAAAAAATATCGTTTGAAAATCCACTACAACATGGAATAAAACAAAGACATCCCTTCAAAATGATCACTTCCAAATATCAAAATATGCTTTCTCTCCTATATTATTTCCATCCAACTAAATATAATAGTTTCTAAACAATAACCACTCAAAGATTTTAGTATTATGAAACTTAAGAAGAACTTCAATCAGAGAATAAAAATCGTTTTCATAGTTTTGTAAAAGTATTAATTTATATACAAAAGAGGACTTAAAAGATTCTTTATGTCTACAATGACTTATAAAATAATAATGGACCATAAATCCACTACTATTTTTTCACAAGATCCGATATTTTTTTGTTGCTTAACTCATTCTCCAGTTTTTCCTCTGCAGATAACATTACCTCTTTTATTACACATTCTGGATCGGAGTACAGACAACAATCAAACAAAGACGTTTTCCCCTCAATTGCATGTATAATATCTAAAAATGAAATATCTTCCCAATTCTTGCTAAGTGTATATCCTCCATTGGCGCCCGATATGGAATTTATCATTCCTTCCTTTACCAACTTAGTTAATATTTTAGACAAATACGTAGGAGAAACATTTTGCTTTTCAGCTAATTGTTGTACACCAACCGGTTTATTTGGTGTTTCCATTCCATTTGAGCTAAATAAACGTGAAACAAAAAGCATTGAGAGACGTATCAAATGGGCACGTTTTCCCTACTATAAAACGCTCCAAGAATATTAATACTGTCTCTAAGAAAATTAATTATACTGTTTTGCCATTCTTATCATAGGTTGGTGACACACATATATATAATTATACATATCCCTATTGATAAACACACATTTCTTATAAAATTTATCTCTTTTAATCTTTAATGTTAATTTTTTGTACAGTATATAGGAAATACTCTATTTAAGAGGACCGCTCCTATAATAATTTGAATAATAATAGTAAGCTTGCTTAGGTGAATAAGTAATCCCTGACCTTTTAAAAACAACGGCACAAGAAATACAGCCAAAGCAATGATTTTTAATAGGCTTTGTTCGTAAGGTTTGTTGCTAACGGCTTAAGTGCATTATTTCACAAACTCTAGAAATACTTTCGGTATTATAGGAATACTATTCTCTTCAAGAATAGGCTCTGAAAGTGAATATAGCAACCTTAATGTAATTATCCTTTATTAATATTTGTAAACAAGTTTACCCTCCTCACTCATCATTGAATTTGTGGTTTTTGTATGATCTTTATGAATTGCATTTTCACTCCCGTACTGAATTAGAATAATGGATGTAAACACCATTACCCATATGACATTTACAAATGAATAATTAGAAAAATCAACAAAGGAGAAGAATGAAAACCCATAATTATTCAATGCGTGTGCTATAATGGGAATCCATAAATTTTTTGTGACTATATAGAGATAAATAAATACTTGCCCTGATAAAAATAACCCAATAAGACGATTAATAGCCACTGCATAATCTAATTGTTCAAAGCCACCAAAACCTGTTATTGTATGAACAAAAGCAAATAATACCGAGCTTATTAACATAGTAAGGAAGATTGCATGATTTTTTTTAAAGTAATTACTTAATAGGATGACAAGCAGAACAGGTAAAAAAAGCCGAAACAATGCTTCCTCAAAGAGAGCAACCCCAAATAACAACTCTACAAAACGACCACCTAAATGTGAAACACCCATTTCTGCTATTAAACTAGAAATTGGTTCGTTTGAAAGCAGTTCTACTCCAAGAACAAAACCATTAGAACACAAATAAATGATGAATAAATAGACAAATCCTACTTTTATTTTGTCTAAATGGACTACCTCATGAATCACCCTCTTGAATAAACGAGACGGGATGATGAAAAATAATAAAAATGAAACGATTAGAAACAAACTTACATTTACTATCAAACCAAAAGTTAATAAGCCGTGTGAATATTCCTGTAATATTTTGTCTGCATTCACAATGGGTGTCTTATAAGTATTTAAAAATAGACTTAAAAAAATAAATAGAAGAACAATGGATGATAGAGACACGATAACACTTTTATTGCTTGCTTTTTGATTAAACGTAACTTTGCCTGTTATTTTTAAAAGAAGGAAACTCCATAAAATACAAGCTGGAAAATTTATAAAAATAGAAAATAGAATAGAATTATCCTTTAAAAGATTGCCCAGCATGGCTGAAATCATAGGTGTTAAACAAAATAAGATAATTGGAAAAGTGAATGAAATAAAGCCTTTTAGTCTTTTGGTAAAATGGAAATATAATCCAATAAACAAGAAGATTAAATCGTAGCTAATATCATAATATTGTTTATAGATAGTCGTTTCTAAAACAAAAGCATTTGTCAATAGAGATACTAAAATACCTGCCAAAACCCAATAAATATTTCTCAATTTTCAGACTCCCCTCGAATCATGGTGTAATTACATCATTCCGCTAAATTATACCAATTGATGATAAAATAGCCAACTGGGCTATCTGATAATTACGTTCAAATTTATTAATAATAATTTATTATTTCAGCAAAATAGACCGTCTCCAAATACCTTGGATGAACGGTCTATTTTGCTAATGAGTCTCTTAGAAAGGGAGGATTTTCTCCTTTTCAGACGACTTTTAGAGTATTTTAATTAAATGAAAATTGATATTAAACCAAATTTTCGTTAGTTTAATTAGGAAGTAGACTTAAAAAACAACAATATCTACGAACAGAGCCTTTTAATATTAGATAATAAATCCTTTTCGGTTTGTTGCTCATTAGTCCACCTCCTGTATTAGATACTAAATTTAGACTTCAGGCAGGTATCAAATATCAACGTTTACCTTTAAATACTTTTTCCAATCTCTACTATATTAGATATTCTAGGATAACTGAACTTATCAAACAGTTTGTTGCTCATTATATTCTTTGGTGTTTCTACACCTTGGATATGCATTACAACCATAAAAACGACCTCTAGTACTCTTTCTAAGTACCATATCACTGCCACATTTTTCACATATTAATTTGTTAGATGCAACCTCTAATATTGATTTACTTGCACTTGGAATCGCAGTAGGATTCATCGATGTTATCATTTTGATAAGTTCATCACGGTCAATTAGTTTAACATCGTTTGAAGAAGCCAATTTCTCAGCAGGAGTTGTAAAATAGTTATTAGTAACAACCCAAGATTCATTTGCATTATAATAATTTTGTGATGCTTTAACCTCCTGAATAGCCTTGACTCCTACACTCTTACTAAAACGTTTAGCTTGTACGACAATAATGTTCAAATTGAATACCATCCATTTTATCAATTTCAGCAATGCCAGAATTCCTTAATATTCTTTTCCGCTTCATTACCGTATTAATTGTAAAGACTATTATTATACCAATCGTAATAAATGTAACTAATATCGTAATCCCAATTGAATTAGTGTAAAGGTATGTTGCCAGTGCTAAAAGTATTAATAGTCCTTTTATTCCCTCTTCTAATTGCCTTTCTTGTTTCTTTGTTCTTTTAGCCATAAAATCACCTCTTACAGTAATTTCGACACGATTCTTGATTTCCCCTTGATTATTTTATGAAAATATAAAATTGCTTTCGATTCGTGAAAAAATTTTTAACACCTTTGCTGGGAGTAAGTGTGCTGAGTGATTCGTAAACTCATAGGAATTATATTCCTGTAAACTCCCCCCTCGCTTCCGACAATTTTCCATGGCGTTTTTTGTAAAAATATTAAAAATACCACATTTCATCCAGTTTATCGTATCGTAATATCCAATATATGAGTTTCTGCATATAACAGTTCTAACCGTCTATCAATTCATGACACTACATTTAACAGTAAAGTAGCCCCACTCATTGATGAGGGGGCTACTTTTATTAAAATATCTAATTTAATGGTGAGAATAGGTTATGCTGTTTTTTAACATCAGTATTGGTCATCTGAATGTATTTTCTAACCATCGACATATCTATATGCCCAAGTATCTTTTGTAGACTAAACGGGTCTCCGCCATTCAAAATATAGAATAACGCTCCAGTATGTCTGAAAGTATGAGGAGATACTCTTTTCTGTACTGAAGCCTTTACTCCAATTTCAGATAAATTTTTCCTTACAGTATTATCAGACAATGGCTCACCTTCATAAGTCAGTAGTAATTTCTCAGTTTCAAATTCCTCTGTAATAGTTAAATAC
>JAEWDX010000203.1 GCA_023389895.1 Bacillota bacterium | reverse complement strand
CTACAATAATTTCGTTGAGCTTGCTTATTTACGAATGAATCGGACGGACTATAATGCTGAAATGGTAAAAAATTTCAGAGATCAAGTTAAAGAATTTATTGTGCCGGTTGCAACAAAGCTTAAAGAGCGCCAGCGTGAACGTATTGGAGTTGCTGAGCTTAAGTATTATGATGAAGGCTTTAAGTTCAAAACAGGGAATGCAACGCCAAAAGGCAGCCCAGAATGGATTATTGAGAATGGGCAAAAGATGTATGATGAACTTTCTGATGAAACAGGGGAATTTTTCTCGTTTATGCGGGAAAAAGATTTAATGGATCTCGTGGCGAAAAAAGGCAAGGCTGGCGGCGGTTATTGTACATATATTGAAGACTATAAAGCGCCATTTATCTTTTCCAACTTTAATGGAACATCTGGTGATATTGATGTGTTAACCCATGAGGCAGGTCATGCGTTCCAAGTTTATTCAAGTCGTCATTACGATATTCCTGAATACTACTGGCCAACTTACGAGGCATGTGAAATACATTCAATGAGTATGGAGTTTTTCACATGGCCATGGATGGATAAGTTTTTCGAGGAAAATACGGATAAATATAAGTTTACCCACTTAGGTGAGGCTTTATTATTCCTCCCGTACGGCGTATCAGTCGATGAATTTCAGCATTGGGTTTATGAAAATCCAACTGCAACACCATCAGAACGAAAACAGGCTTGGAGAGAAATCGAAAAGAAATATTTGCCGCATAAGGACTATGATGGCAATGATTATTTAGAAAATGGCGGTTTCTGGCAGCGTCAGGCTCATATTTATAATTCACCATTCTATTATATTGATTATACATTAGCGCAAATTTGTGCCTTCCAATTTTGGAAGCGTTCAAGGGAAGATCATGAGGCTGCATGGAAGGATTATGTTCACCTTTGTTCATTAGGTGGTAGTAAGGCATTTACAGGAATAGTAGCGGAGGCAAACTTATTATCTCCATTTGAAGATGGCTGTGTTCAATCTGTCGTAGGTGAAATTGAAAGATGGCTTAATTCAGTGGATGATAAAAATCTCTAATTAGCTATTTTAATATGCAATAAACAAGGACTGGAATTATTCCAGTCCTTGTTTATGTCAAGCGAAAGTGCCTCTTAGCAAGGCGCTTTCGGATTTCAATTTTATTCTTTAATTAGAATTTGTTCATTTTCAATTACAGCATGAAGTTTAGTCGCAGCAGAGTAGTCGATAATGAAATCTGCTAGTTTATCTTCTAGCTGATCTTGAATCACCCTTCTTAACGGACGAGCACCAAATGCTGGGTGGTATCCGAGCTCAGTAAGTTTTTCTTTTACTTCTTGAGAAACGGTCAGTTCAATGCTTTGTTCTGTTAATGATTGCTGTAATTCATTTAACATGAGTTCAACAATTTTTACTAAATGAGACTTATTAAGGGCTTTGAATTCAATAATGCTATCAAAGCGGTTTAAAAATTCTGGTTTAAAGAAGGAGCCAAGAGAATCTAAGATAGATGCTTCTTTCATGACTTCATTTGTACTAAATCCAACATGGATATCCTTATGCTGCACTCCTGCATTACTTGTCATAATAATGATCGTATCTTTAAAGCTGACAGTTCGACCCTGACTATCTGTTAACCGGCCATCTTCAAGAATTTGTAGGAACATATGTTGAACATCTGGATGCGCCTTTTCAATCTCATCAAGTAAAATAATGTTGTAAGGATTGTGACGAACCTTCTCTGTTAATTGACCTGCCTCCTCATGACCAACATATCCAGGAGGGGAACCGATGATTTTCGCAACACTATGTTTCTCCATGTACTCACTCATGTCGAGTCTTAACATTGCCTCTTTTGAGCCAAGTAATTCATCTGCTAATGTTTTGGCAAGCTCTGTTTTTCCGACACCGGTTGGCCCAACGAAAAGGAAGGAGCCGATTGGGCGATTCTTTGCCTTTAGTCCTGCTCGGCTTCGACGGACGGCTTTCGCAACCTTTTGAACGGCTTCATCTTGTCCGATAACCTTTTGAGAAAGCTGAACTTCGAGATTTTTCATTTTTGCTTGTTCATTTTCCATGATTTTTCCAACGGGAATTCCTGTTTTCTTTTCAATAATTTCTTGAATATGTTTGACATCAACAACTGGCCTTGTCGTCTGAACATTGGTGCTTGCCTGTAATTCTTTTTCTAATCGCAATTCTTCTTCGCGGAGCTTCGCAGCCAGTTCATAATTTTCTTCTTTTAAAACTTTATCCTTTTCCTTGTTAATTTCTGCTAAGCGATTTTCGATTTCTTCAGCAGGAGTATAGTTAGCTTGAAGATTGATTTTTGAGCCTGCTTCATCCATTAAATCGATGGCTTTATCTGGAAGGAAGCGATCTTGAATATAACGACTAGATAAATGAACACATGCCTTTAACGCTTCCTCTGTAAAGCTGACCTCATGAAAGCTTTCGTATTTATCCTTCAATCCTTTTAAAATTTCTACTGCCTCTTCTTCCGTTGGTTCTTGAACAAGGATTGGCTGAAAACGACGTTCAAGTGCTGGATCCTTTTCGATATTTCGATATTCTTTTAAAGTTGTTGCACCGACAACTTGAAGTTCTCCTCGCGCTAATGCAGGTTTTAGTATATTGCCTGCATCCATTGAACCTTCTGCTGATCCTGCTCCAACTAATAAATGGATTTCATCAATAAATAGAATCACATTTTTTCTATTTTGGACCTCGTTAATTAATTGCTTCATTCTTTCTTCGAATTGACCTCTAATTCCAGTATTAGCAACTAATGAGGCAACATCTAATAAATACACCTGCTTATTTAACAGCTTTCTTGGAACGTTTGCTTCTGTGATCATCGTTGCCAATCCTTCAGCAATTGCTGTTTTCCCGACACCAGGTTCTCCAATTAAGACAGGATTATTTTTATTTCTCCGGTTCAAAATTTCAATGACTCGATTTACTTCCTCATCACGACCGATGACTGGATCGATTAATCCAGCCTTTGCAAGATCGGTTAAGTTTCTACCGAATTGATCGAGAAAACCGCCATTGCCTTTCTGAGTTTGAGCCATTTTTTGTTGTTCGAACGCTCCGTTTGGAGGATTCATTTGTTTAAAGAAATCATTGAATGGAATTTGATTAAAACCTGAAAAGCCACTCAATGCTGGTCCGAAGGAGGAACCAATTTTAACTTTTTCCTCTTGAAAGCAACTTTGGCAAAGAATGAGGTTTCTTTCATTTCCGTTTATGTTCACTTTGAATTGAACGTTTGCATCTTTTTCTTGACATTTTTGACAAAGCATATTGTGACCTCCTAAAAAAATATTTTATAGTGAATTAGACTTTGACTATCTTTGACCTTATGACTGTATTATACTTTGACCTTATTTGACTTTCAAGTTTTTTGCTGAAAAAAATTAAAAGAATTTCCTCGGCATTGTTTGTCCAATGATTCATATATTGGAAGATAGGGAGGGATCTTTTGTGAAAACAAACTGGGGAGCGGCCTTTCAAATTGCTGCGGTATATGTCGGGACCGTAGTTGGTGCGGGGTTCGCTACAGGGCGAGAAATTGTCGAATTTTTTTCTCGATTTGGTTTCATCGGCCTTATTTCGATTTTGATGAGTGGCTATATTTTTATCTTTCTCGGTGCAAAATTAATGGTAACCGCTGCAAAAATAAATGCTTCTTCTTATCAAGAATTCAATGAATATTTGTTTGGAAAAGCACTTGGAACGCTAATAAATATTTTAATGCTTTTCATGCTCCTTGGTGTTTGTGCAGTGATGCTTTCAGGAGCTGGAGCTGTTTTTGAAGAGCAAATTGGAATATCAAAGTTTTTTGGGATTCTAATAACGATTGGGCTATCAATTATCGTAATGATAAGTGGAACGAAGGGAATATTTGCTGTTAATACTTTTGTTGTACCAATGATGATTGCCTTTAGTTTTCTCCTTTTATTTTTGTCAATGAGGCTTCCTCATTTTTTTGAACAAATTTTATATATTCCGTTTACGACGGATGGGTGGAAGGTCGTTGCTGCTCCATT
>JAEWDX010000191.1 GCA_023389895.1 Bacillota bacterium | reverse complement strand
AAGCGAACAGCTTCTTTATCTGTTGCTGCAACAATGGTGGTGTTCACCGCGATCATTACATACGGTCGATCCAACGATTTAGATGGCCGGAAATTGCGGTGGTACAGTTCAAGCGCAGAAAGCAAATAGTGCAGAGAAGCATGCATTGAAAAAGCAAACGGCAAGTCAAACTGGGCTGCCAGTTGAGCGCTGAGACCGCTGGAACCCAATATCAATTTGGGATTTCGAGTCCTTCGCCAGGAATCGCCTATACTCCCGGAACTGCTCCACCTAGCGTCGGATTTAGATAAGAGCGCGATTCCAAGAGTAGGTCCGAAGAGTTGTTGTGCAAACAGTTTATAATAGTGGATGTGGAATATACAGTTCTTCTTAGTCCAATTCGGAGATGGCAAGCTTCGCCAACAGGAACTAGCCGACTCAATGAACTGGGATAAGAGCAGATTATCCCATCATTTGACGCGGATGGAAAAACGGGGCCTTGTTATAAGAAGTCCATTAGACGCAGATCGTGGTGTCCAGGTCATCATTACTTCTGCCGGAAAAGCTGCTTTGGATGAGGCCCTACCCATCGTCTCAATGGCAATTCGCAAGTATTTTCTGGATCAATTAACCGAGCAAGACATTGAATCAATTACGAAGCTGGCGGAAAGAACAAAAAAGCGACCCTAGCCTCCGGTAAAGCCTAGTTGTCTTGATCACTTTTCTGGGCGCTGTCCATGCTTTATAGTCGAAAACTACAAGGAACTGAACCGGCCCTTCCCTTTATCTGTGCCCCAAGAAACACCAGCAGCCCATTTGATTCGGCTTTTCCGACAGTCGGGTAGCTCATCCTCTGCTTAACCACTACCGATGATACGGTTCACCGTGCTGTCTGAAACGGCAAGCTTTAAGCCCATCCTTTGCGGGATGGCCCTGAAGTTAATTACTATTTTCAATTATCTTTTCTATGAACACCCTAACGGTTACTCAGTGAATACCATTTATAGAGATATAGAGTCCTTCAGAAAATCCCTTAGCTTCATCGGAGGTCGACCGATTAAATCAGCTAAAGCGTTGGTCGCTTGCGCGAAGTCCCCATTGCGGCTGGCACGAAATAAACCCATGGTTATCTCAATGCGCGGTGCCGAAAAACCCTGAGTGATCAGATATTCCCTATACGCTTCGTCTGGCACGACTTTTGGATAGATCGGTCGGCCGACGAGATCCGAAAGCATCGCCGCAACCCCCTCCATATCAATCGCTTCAAAGGCCGTTAGATTCGGGGACGGGCCGGCCATACCCTACTCGGTTAGAATGACTGCCGTGGCTTGCGCCAAATCCGAATGTGTTGTCCAAGCAACCGGTCCGTCCTCGGGAACAACCAATACTCCCGTTTTGATGGCTTCGCCGATTAATCCAACCAATGAGGAGGCGTAAAAACCGTTGCGAAGAGACGTGTAGGGCATACCCGATTCTTTAAGCAATGCCTCTGTCTCCGCATGGTGAGTCATTGGCGGAAAATAAGATGCGTGCGAAGAGCCCATATGACTCGTGTACAGCACCCTGCCGGCGCCGGACTTCTTTGCTGCGTGAATTGCCGTTTTATGCTGACGGATACCCGCCTCTCCCAAAATACCGGACGAAACAAGAAGAACCTGCGACGCTCCTTCAAAAGCATCAAGCAAGCTCTCCGCATCATCGAAATCGCCACGACGCACACGGACCCCACGATCCTTTAAATCCTGTGCCTTGCTCACTTTTCGGACACTGACCCCAATCTGTTCAGCAGGGATACGTTTAAGCAATTGCTCTACCACGCCTCTGCCTAATTTTCCATTTGCTCCAGTAACGATAAGCATGTTACCTCCATCCTTTCCTCTGTAAGAGATTTGCTTGCAATACGGTTTTGTGCAACCATATAGGCATACTCAAAAGATAAAAGAATTGGACCTCGTGGACAATCAACAAAATGCCGGTTTCGTTGTGTTCCCAACATAATCGCCGTTTTGTTTGTTTTTGAAAGTCGAAGAAAGGATGATTTAGCTTGCCGGTAAATCCCGACGACCCCCGTGTAAAAAGAACCCGTCAGTTGTTTATGCATGCCTTTAATGACCTGCTCGACGAAAAGAGAAACATATATTCGATTTCCGTGCAAGACATTACGGCTCGAGCATCCGTGAATCGTGCAACCTTCTATGCCCATTTTGAAGATAAGTTTAATTTTCTCGAGGATTGGATGACGGAGAAATTTCAAATCATTATCAAAAAAAGACTGCTGGATGATTCTGCCTTCAGTAAGGACAATCTGCGCACCCTTGTTCAAACCATCTTTCAATTTCTAGTGCGATTTCGACAATACCTCACGCCGGGAGACAAACAGTTTGAGCCGATGCTTGAAAAAACCATGCAAAGAGAATTGTATCGTCTCCTGCTCCAATGGTTTAAATTGGAACCCAAACAGAGTTTCCCGCAAGACAAGCTGGAAGCTAGGGCTCTTGTCGTCAGTTGGGGCATATTCGGATCCGCCTTGCAATGGAGCAGAGACGCTCAAGTCCGCTCATTGGAATCGATGGTAGAAGACGTTATCGAGGTTGTAACCGTTAATTTGAGCGCTTTTTGGGATCAATCCGACTCGGGGCCAATACTGTAAGATAGGGAAAGCTATACCACTGAACGCCTATTTGTAAAAGCTTGCCGTTATTTATGATAAGGTTCACCTCGCTGTCTGAAACGGCAAGTTTAAAGGCCATCCTTTGCGGGATGGCCCTTTCTTTTTTCGCTTTGTTCAACTATCGTTTCCCGTCGTGTAAAGTACCTAGCCGAATGGTCCGATGGGTGAATATGTGTTAGATGAAGTATTGGGCCCTCTTAATATAATTCTATTGACCATAGTCTAATTAGACTATATAATGTTTTTAGTCCAATTAGACCATATAATGTTTTTAGTCCAATTAGACCATAATAGTTATGTAAAGGAGTGAAGATTAAATGATAAAATCATTTTTAATGTTAGGTCAATCTAATATGGCAGGCCGTGGATTTTTGCATGAAGTCGACCCTATATATCATGAAAGAATAAAAATGCTGCGTAATGGACAGTGGCAGATGATGACAGAGCCGATTAATTATGACCGTCCGGTTTCCGGTGTAAGCCTGGCGGCGTCTTTCGCCGATGCCTGGTCGAAAGCCAATCCCGATGAAGAAATTGGTTTGATTCCTTGTGCGGAAGGTGGCAGTTCCTTGAATGACTGGCATCCGGAAGGCATCCTTTTTCAGCATGCTTTGTCCGAAGCTCGTTTCGCCTTGCAGTCCAGTCAAATCTGCGGAATCCTTTGGCACCAGGGTGAGAGCGACAGTTATCGTTCGCTACATGAAACTTATTACGAGAAATTAACCCTTATCATCGAGACCCTAAGAAACGAATTGAATCTTGATGAGGTGTCGTTGATCATTGGCGGACTTGGTGATTTCCTTGGGAAGACCGGTTTTGGACAGCACGCGACAGAGTATCGACAGATCAATGAACAATTGCAGCACTTCGCTAACGAACAGCAAAATTGTTATTTTGTAACAGCGGTAGAGTTGACCGCGAATCCTGATGGCATTCATTTAGACGCGGTTTCGCAACGCAAATTCGGCTACCGCTATTTCGAAGCTTTTTCGAAAAAGTGTCATGTCCTGGAGCCCATCCCGGGGGAGGAGCAGTCGCTGAAAGTGGAGCGCGACTATTCGAAAACAGAACAGATTTACCTTCATAGCATGGATTTGGCTTCAGGTAAAATCACGTACGCGGAATTCGAGGCGCAGATGGCGAAGGTGATGCAGCCTTGATCCCCTTACTCATCCTTGGCTTACTTATCCAAAACCCCGGCGCTCACGGCTATGAACTATTGGCCTTAATGGAAAAACGCCATTACAAATACATTGTAAACTTCACGAAAGGCTCGTTTTATTACAATCTGCAGCAACTTGAAGAAAAAGGTTGGATTGAACAGATTCGGCAGAATCCTTCAACCAGTGGGCGCGAAATTCGGAACTTTAAAATCACCGGATCGGGAATGGCTGAATTCGAAAAATTAATGACCAAATACGGCACCAAATCGGAATATGTGAACCTGCAATTTTATGGGGCACTGCTCTTTGCCGATGAATACGACAAAAACAAATTGCTGGAACTGATCCAATCGCAACTAGACCAGACTAAAACCCGAATCGCCCTCCTTGATGAGTACCTGTCCAACACACAAGAACTCCCTGGCACAATCGATTACTACCGCCGCATGAACGAAAATTCCCGTTCCCATCACTTAGTTAACTTAGAGTGGTTTGAACAATTGAAAGCAGAAATAGAGGGACCTGTTGCATAATAAAAAAGAAGTTAAATAAACTGGTCCCCATAGACTGGACACTCTGAAAAAAGTGTTTAGGCTGTGGGGGCCTTTTTGTATACTGGTAATGTCATCTGAGGATTGTCATCTAAGGATAACCAGGAATCATTATTGTGTTAAACTGCCCTGTCCCTCAATACGCATCAATTTCCTTTTCAGGCATATATCATATTTGTGATTCAGTACCAAGACCCCTTTTTCGAGGAGTCTTTTTCATTTTTAGGAGGGATGCAACCATGAGAATTCTTAAGACAAAGCAGGACTTTGACGTGCTGCGTCACTCCGGAAACCTTCGGGCGACACTGCTCGATCAGATCGAGGCCTACTTTCTTCAGCTAAAGGATGGGCTTGAAGACGAAGTTGAGAACGAGTTAGTTTTGCTTGCACGGCTACATCGTCGTTCTCGAAGCCGGTGACAACATTCGCGATCTCGGCAACGTTGGGCTAAACCGTGAAAACTGTGGGCTGCTGGGAAGTTGCCCCGTGTACGTCGAACGTTTCAACGTAGGCGAAGGTCTCCAGGCGTACAAAGTCGCGGTGCTGTACGACAACGACTACCTGATGACGTTCTTCACACAGGCCGGAGCACACGACGAGGAGGTGGAACAATGGCTGAAAGACCAAGCGAAAAGAAGCTGACGGTAAATGAGCTGGTAGTTCAAAAACTGAAAGAATCGTTTAAGCGTCACGAAAACATCACTACCAACAGCAACGGAACGAACGTTTGGGTCATGCTTATCGCCATGAACCCAATCGCTGAACTACATAAAGAAAGTCTACCGTACGCTGTCCAGACACAGGTTCCAACACATCAAGTCAGAGTCGTCTTGTGGACATCCGACGCACAAACAGGACCGAACCCGTACGTTGACGGTACTGACCTTTTCCTAGCCATCGACGAGCAGCAACAGGTGGCGAACTATGTTTGGGAAGATGAAACGTTAGGGGACGACCCCCATCTATGCCTATATTCCTTTTCCTTCTGTTTGTTCTCTAGCTTCTGCCGCCACTTCCTTTTGTACTCTCTCTCGTACTGGCGGCGTGCTTCCTGTGCTTCAGGGCTTAATTTCACCATATGCCTAGTCCTCCACTATTTCAATTATCCCGTCATCCTCATCCACTATCTCAATAACAAACTCATCCTCTGTCCGTCCCTTGGGAATTTCATATCCATTCAGATACAAGCGTTTCCCGTTGCCGTGTTTCTTCCTAAGACACTTTGCTAGTTCAAGTTCTCTAGGTAGTAACTCCATCGCTTTAGCCCTCCAGTTCCTTAAGTCTCGTCATCTGGTAATCCAGAGTCCGTTCTGTCTCCTGAATTCGCTCTTCTGCCCGTTGAACCATTGCCACTGCTTCTTCCTTTGCGTCCTCTATTTCTGTCGCTGGCGATCTAGCACACGTTCATTGAACTGCAAAACTTCCCTCAAACTAGATACTTCACGTTCTAAATCATTGATACGACGATGTATTTCCAGCCGTTCTTGTCCGTCCTTTCGGTTGCCCAGCGTTTCAAAGTATTCAGCTTGATCTAGTAATTGGCGAACCTCTGCTGCTGCTTGCGGATTTGCCCCTAACAATTCCCCTGCTTGCTCTCTTAATTACCTTGCCTGCTGAAAGTGGTCACGTATTTCCTCCACCAATGCTTCATACTCTGCTTGCACCTGAGCAAGTAAACCCACCTTTTCCTCTATTGCCTGTACACTTTTTGCCATTGACGTTCATCCTCCTAAATGATTTTCTGCGAATGCAAAAAAGGCTCACTCCATCTATAACAAGTGGATAAGCCTTCTAAGTGTGGGTAAGTTTATATAATCAAGTTTGGAAGTGTGTACGTTGTAATATGTACAGTGTACGATCCTGCTTTAAGTAAGTAAACCCCTTTGTTTAGATTCCGGAACACCAACGCCCTTTAAATTCCGTATTTGGGGAAGATTTAAAACTAACCCCGGGGATATTAATAATCTAGTAGACGTCCATTATCATTCCATTGGCCGTACATTTTGTTTTCTCTCGTGTTTGCTATGAATTTGTCTAATCTGCTCTCAAATAATTCCGGTTGATTTTTTATGCTTTGTATCGTGTCGATCCGAACTCTTTTATACAGATCCGGAAATGCCTTGAAATTCTCATATACTTGCTTTTCCTCATTCAGCCTTTGCTCTATAACCGGATCGATTCGAAAAAAATCGTAATCCATATCAGGAAGAACCTTTCTTCCTTCGTCTGTCATCAA
>JAEWDX010000127.1 GCA_023389895.1 Bacillota bacterium | reverse complement strand
ACACGTAACAGTGCAAATCGAGTCAAAGTAAGAAGCAAACTGAAAAAATTGACACGTAACAGTGCAAATCGAGTCAAAGTAAGAGGAAAATCGAAAGAATTGACACGTAACAGTGCAGATCGAGTCAAAGTAAGAGGAAAACCGAAAGAATTGACACGCAACGGTGCAAATCGAGTCAAAGTAAGAGACAAACTGAAAGAATTGACACGCAACAGTGCAAATCGAGTCAAAGTAAGAAGCAAACCGAAAGAATTGACACGTAACGGGATAAACCGTAAAAGTAGCTTTAAAGCTGGAGAATGCGGCAACATTCGACAAGAAACTATAAGTTTATTCGCGAAAAACTGCTCATTTGTTCTCAAAAATGAAAAAATAATTTCGCAAGTCGATGAATGTGTGGATTGAAATGCAATCTCATATGGAGTATCTGTGCAAGTATTGGGTCGCACTCTACTTGATTTAATCTAGAAAAAGGTAACCGAAAAACACAAAAGCAAGTGAAGAAAATCAGCTCGTTTTTCTCCACTTGCTTTTTATTAGAGTCCTTATTTTCATATAAGAATATTCTTATAGATATTGATTTTGGATAAGGTTTAAGATGTTTATTTTCTCAAGGTATTTTGTCGGTGCTAGAAATGTGACAGTAACAACGCCTGGATGGCGGCCAATATCGATTGAACCAGTAATGGTTGCTCGGTTTAATACTTCAGGAACTGAAATGCCAAAAGCTTTGGCAGCTCTTTGTAAACCATTATCTGTCGCCTCATTTAAATTTGCCCCTGTACCAATAAAAGACACAGGCAATGCCTCCTCAAGTTCCTGTACTTCCCATTTCTTAGCAAGATTTTCTGCAGCCTTCTTTTCACTAGAAGTAATCGGTTTTGCTAAATAAGGCAAATCCTCAACAACTGGTAAAAGCACAGGACCTTCAAGATTAGCATTTTTTATTACTTGTACTTGTAAAGTCACTAGTCCGGCGACATCTGCTGTATGACCAGCAATTTCCCCATTTCCTTGCATCGCATGCATATCTCCTAAATAAACGCCGCCGCCTTTAACTTTAACAGGACAAATTAATACGGCACCTTCACGGACACGATTAATGTCCATGTGACCATCGGTTCTTTCTTCAAGCTGCTCGCTTTTTAAGCCGTAATCATGTGGAGCATCAATAAGAAATTGTCCAAAATCACCGGCATTATGCGAGTCTGGGAACGGGCGAGTTGGTGTAGTACCAAGCTGTCCTAGGAATGGTCTAATTCTCGCAATTGTTCCAACTAAATCATTTGGAGCAAATATAACGATAGGATTTTGAATTGAATTTTCAGGTGTTGCCATATATGCTCTTCCGTCTTTTGCAATTTTTTCAGCAGCCTCTTTATGGAGTGTCAAACCAATATTTTTATCATGATCAAATGCGATTGTATAGCCGTTTGTAAAAACAAAAGGTGTAACATCTGCACCACAATTAGCACAACGGATTGCCTCTTGTCCAATTCCAACAATTTTTGTTTCTGGATTCACCACTCCGCATTCAGGACATTTACCGGCAACAAAAGGATCACCAATAAAACGTCCCTCAACTGGCGTATCGTTTCCCGATGAGGTTACAAGTGAAGTAACTTTAATAGAGTGAATTTTAATAGCAATGGCGTCACCAACTTCTGCACCTTCTACGAAAACTGGTTTTGTAACTTCATGTCCTCCTCGCAGGCAAGGTGTGATCATTGGTCCCCAGCAGCCTGGTGCAGTGTTTGCGACAATAAATCCTCCATCTTTAACAGGTCCCAACATCTCATCTTCCGGATCTAATATTCCATTAGTGAATTCGTTTACAAAAACTGTTTGCTTCGGCATATAAAGGACTCCTTTGCTTATTATTTGACTTCCAATTCTAGCATATCGATAAACTGCATAGATAAACAATTATTTTGCTTGTGATTTTCGGTAATCTGAATGTCAGGCAAAAGCATTTTTCGTGCCGTAGATACAATTTTTTAAGTTGGTAGTCGTGTAAAGCACTTTTCATACAAAAATTTCTAGTTTTCTCAAAATGTGATTTGTTTCTTTAACTTGGTTGGTGTTATTTAAGCTTAAATGTAGCCGTTACTGGATTGTGATCACTATGTTCGAAATTTAATGGATGCCCTGTAACATTAACTAAGTTGATATTGTCAGAGATTAAGAATCCATCAATGATCGATAGGAAATTTTCACCTTCGACATATGGTTTCGCGATTGTTCTTGATGTAGGGATTGATTTATCAGCTACCCACTGAAATCCTTCAGTGAGGAAATCCTCTGGAATCGTTTGCAGCCAATCAGGCCAAGCCTCAGTAGTTGGAAAGATATTTGGATCTGTAATGGGAATGGAATGATTCCAATCACCACCAATAATAATATAATTCCCTTTCTCGAATTCCTTCGTTAAATAATTGTTAATAAATCCGAGCTGCTGCTTTCGCACTTTTCCGCCTTTATCATAGGCTGATAAATGAGCATTGATCAATAAAAGCTCCTTTCCATTTGAAAGAGGAATTCTTTGCTCAAGCATGCAGCGATCTAATTCAAATAACTGGCGTGGCCAGTTTTCCTGTCCTTTTAAAGAAAAGCGCTTACTTTCCCCAATTTGATATTTTGCTAGAGTAACAAGCCCGCTGTTTACTGAGCCATGTGGTTTTGTAACAGGAACAGGTACCCATTTCACAAGATAATTTTGAGCAAATGTAGAGCTATAAAGCGGGAGCTCCTTCATTAAATAAGCTTCTTCATCGAAGTGATAGCTTCTTGTTGAGTTTCGATCGACTTCCTGTAAAAAGTAAAAATCAGACGAAACCCCCTTTAAAAAATCTGCAATTGCCTGCATGTTTTCCTTTACTTTTTCTTTGCTGCTGGCACGAGAATTGCTTCCACCATCCATGAAGAAATGCTCATTCTCATCAAGTCCTCCATAACCAAGATTAAAGGAAGTAATTGAAAATTCTTTTTCAATTGGTAGAGGCAAATCTTGATTACGCTGAACCTTTAATGCGATCACATCCTCCGGTTTATAATCGGTTAAGCTCATATAAATCAGAAATCCTCCTAATAGAGCAGCGATAGTAAGCACCATTCCTAATAAAATTTTTAACCATTTGCGCAATCGTCATTCCCCCTAATAAAAACATGTCTCTTATGTGAAAATTTATATTCATTGTTACTATCATATATTACTAAATCTAGTATTTTCAATATTTGTAAAGTTAGTGAGCATATAGTATGTTTTAAACAAATAATGAGGAGGAACAAATATGGATTTAAAAACTCAATTGAGGGAACTTACTAGTATGTCAGCCGAACAAATAGAAGCTCAAGATTTAAACATGTTAATCAATAATATGCTTAGTCACATAGGAACGATTGATTCGGAGTTAAGAGATAATTTAATTTATTCAACTTTTGTAAAATTAATTGATGGGAATTTTTTGAATAAGGGGCAATTGCAATCTATCATTGAAACTTGTTTAGATAATCAACATTTATTCTATCAAATTGGTGAAATGGATAGTGACTCTGTATTTACTCGTTCTTTTTCTTCGTTAGCAATAACAGCAATTTTAGGAAATGATAAAAATCCAAGGTTTCTTCCAAGTAATATTGTAGATAGGGCATTTGAAAGCTGTCATTCTTATTTACGGCAGGAGAAAGATACAAGGGGTTACGTGGAAGGGAAAGGGTGGGCCCACAGTATAGCCCATGGTGCTGACTTTTTAGTATCAGCAGTAGAACACCCTAACTATCACCCAAATCAATCAAAAGAGTTTTTTGATACTATTCACAACTGCCTATTTAAAGGTAGAGTCTACACGGATAATGAGGATGAAAGACTCATTTATGTACTTGAGTCGTTGATAGATAAAGAAATGCCAGAACAAGAATTAGAAGAATGGATTATTAATATATTTGCTGAACTAGAAATGCTATTTGAAAAAGATAGGTATTCATTAAACTTCTATCGAATGAAGACAAATGCATTGAATTTTGTAAAATCACTTTATTTCAGACTCGGGTATAAAAATATTTGCCTAAACACGAGAAATACTATAAAAGAACATTTAGAAATTTGGCATGGAAAATTATATTGATATGTGTGTTGTTTGAAAGCAAAAGGCTGTTAGATTTTTATTTGAAATATGATTTGCTGATAAATTATTTATCAACTTGGAAATGAATAAGTTGGGCTGTTTTAGAAAAAGGAGATCTCTATGAAAACGACAAATTATGCAAAAATAGCTGAACGATATGATCAAAACCAATATAGAATCGCTGAAATAAAATATGATAATGATTTGAAAAGGTATATTGATAATAATAAGAAATCAAAATATGATATCCTAGATTTATCATGTGGTACGGGGCTTTATCTTAAAGAACAAATGCTTTATTTTAATAAATTTAATATGAATTGGAATGGACTTGACGCTTCTGAGGCGATGCTAGTGAAGGCACGAGAAAAGCTAGAGAATGTCGCTTTATCTAAAGCATTTGCTGAAGAAATGCCATACAACTCTGATACATTTGATTTCATTGCAAATAATTATGCATTTCATCATTATACAAGTAAAGAGCAAGCATTAGATGAGATTCATCGTGTGATAAAAAGGGATGGAATTTTCAAACTCCACAATATAGCCATTCACGATATGAAAAAATGGTGGGTATATGATTACTTTCCTTCTGCTTTTTATGAAGATTTAAAGAGATTTTGGAATAAGGAAGTAATCTTTCATGAACTTACGACAAGAGGCTTTGAGGTAGAATTGAAGATTGAATATTCAATAGCAGTAATAAAGGTTAAAGACTACTTGGATTATGCTGAA
>JAEWDX010000097.1 GCA_023389895.1 Bacillota bacterium | reverse complement strand
GGGTTCGGCGGTTCGAATCCGTCCCCCACCACCATTATATAGGGGTATAGTTTAAAGGTAGAACAGAGGTCTCCAAAACCTCCAGTGTGGGTTCGATTCCTACTACCCCTGCCATTAATTATGGCGGTTGTGGCGAAGTGGTTAACGCATCGGATTGTGGTTCCGACATTCGTGGGTTCGATTCCCATCAGTCGCCCCATATTTAAAGTAAGTTAAAGAAGTTATTCACGATGATTATTCAATGGGCTATAGCCAAGCGGTAAGGCAACGGACTTTGACTCCGTCATTCGTAGGTTCGATCCCTGCTAGCCCAGCCATTCGCGGAAGTAGTTCAGTGGTAGAACACCACCTTGCCAAGGTGGGGGTCGCGGGTTCGAATCCCGTCTTCCGCTCCAGTGTTCTGGCGGCATAGCCAAGTGGTAAGGCAAAGGTCTGCAAAACCTTTATTCACCGGTTCAAATCCGGTTGCCGCCTTCAATAATTTTATAAATTAGATTTTCTCCTACTATATTTGCCGGTGTGGCGGAATTGGCAGACGCGCACGACTCAAAATCGTGTTCCGTAAGGAGTGCCGGTTCGACCCCGGCCACCGGTATCTTTAGATTATTTTTAGTTATGATAAGTAGTAATAGATAAGCTTGTAAACCTTGATTTATAAGGGTTTATGGGCTTTTTTCTATTTCTGAGTATTCTTTAGATAACGATAGGATTTCAAATCATTTTACACATTTTTTACACAAGTTTTTAAACAATCATCTGCCCAAAAATCTTCATACCAAG
This sequence comes from Bacillota bacterium, assembly GCA_023389895.1. Classification (GTDB taxonomy): domain Bacteria; phylum Bacillota; class Bacilli; order Bacillales; family Cytobacillaceae; genus Cytobacillus. The sequence goes on along the minus strand of JAEWDX010000097.1, from coordinate 9,173 downwards.
CTGTTCATCTTCAATTCGTAATTCTTTAAGAACATGCGTATACACTTTTAATGTTGTTTCAAAATCACCGTGTCCTAGACGTTCACTTACATAATGAATTGAGGCTTTTTTATAAAGCGATATGCTTCCATGCGTATGTCTTAAACCATGAACAGTGATAGAATGTATTTTTAATTCATCTAATAATTTTTTCAATAACTTATTGGCATTTGTATTATTTGCTCCTCAATGGCATCTTTGACACATGCCTTAATGAGTCCGTTAATTTTTGCGACTGTTTCTTTTGCTTTTTTTTGCCAAGCCAGTTTAAAACTTCTGGTAGTTTTGTCTTTTGACGTCTTGAATAGGCATTTCTTGAAAATAATCTTTAACTGCCTTTAGCGAATACAAATAATGTTCTAAGGTTACACGACTTACTTTTGGTTCTTTGTAAAGCTTTATCCAACTCTCAAAGTTATTGTAAGCGTAAAATAATCCCCACCTGTAAAACAGATGAGGATGGAGTTATTATTTAGGTAATTGGTTAAAGACCTTGCAATGAATTGGAAGAGTTTCGGACCAAGGTAATAGGTTGTCAATCGAACTTATATCAGTCGGATCCAGATTTGGAAGCTCCTCAAACAGGTAACGGAGATAATAATACGGATTTAACTTATTCTCCTTCGCTGTTTCCACAATGCTATAGATGATAGCACTTGCTTTTGCACCTCTCGGATAATTATCAATATCGATTGAAAGCCAGTTTGATTCCTTTACTGGAATCGTTGAGGCAACTTCTCCCGATTTGAATTTTCTTAGCCAGTAATGAAGTTGATGGGTTTTAATATCGTTAGCTGTACACCAGTTTGCTTGGGATTGTCCGTTTGTCTTATAATCAGCAATTCTTATTTCCCATTGCTTACGTAATTCCTCTTTCGTCATTGCAATCCTCCCCATATCTATTCTTGAGAAAATTATCGCAGAAGTTTAGACCTTGTTGAAGGTGGGAACAGTTGGACGCTTACGTATGGTGGATAAATTACGTGGTTCAATGGATTCGGGTGAATATAAAAACGTTGTATTAGGATTATTATTTTTGAAATATGTATCAGACGCATTTGAAGAAGGACATGCGGAACTAAAGGCTGATGAGTATGCAGACTCAGAAGACCGTGATGAATATGTGATGGATAATATCTTCTGGGTTCCGAAAGAAGCACGTTGGTCATTCATTAAAGATAACGCAAAGAAACCAGAGATTGGTCAGATTATTGATAAAGCGATGATTTCGATTGAAAAAGAGAATGCTTCTTTGCAAGGGGTTCTACCAAAAGATTATGCACTTCCAGCATTAGATAAAGTACGTCTTGGAGAAACGATTGATTTGTTTTCTTTCAAACTAGGAGATAAAGAAAGCCGTTCAAAAGATGTATTAGGACGAGTGTATGAGTATTTCTTGAGTAAATTTGCGGGTGCAGAAGGCAAGAACGGAGGCGAGTTCTATACGCCATCTTCTGTAGTTCGACTACTGGCTGAAATGCTTGAACCATATAAAGGTCGAATTTACGACCCTTGCTGTGGTTCGGGTGGAATGTTTGTGCAAAGTGAAAAGTTCGTAGAAGAGCATCAAGGGAAGTTAGGCGATATTACGGTGTATGGTCAAGAGTCCAACCCTACAACATGGAGGCTTTGTAAGATGAACTTAGCAATCCGTGGTATCGATGGCAACATTGGCACGCAAAATGCTGATACCTTCCATAATTATTGAGGTAGAACGTGAAGATCGTTCCTTATCAACACTTATTTTATCCTCGCCTTCCAATCAGGATTGGGGCACAATCTATAATTATCTTCTTTCGATTGTTGTCAATGCTGGTAGCACATGGACTAGTAAATCATTAAGATCCATAGAAACTAAAGGAATAAACATTGCAAAAGCAGTAGCCGATCCAGGTTTAATCACAGAGTACTTTTACCCCTAACATGATAGTTTCACTATCCTTTCTTTAATTGTATATGATTAAAATAAATTTCAGTTATATTGCATATATAATCATTTTGATGCATGTTTATTATATAATGTTATAAGGGGATATGATATGAAGATTTTTAATGCTACTACAGTAGATGTTGCATCCATTCATCAATTAATTAAAGTATATGCCGATAAACAAATAGTTCTGCCTAGATCCTTATTATTAATTTTTCAACATTTACAATGTATGTATGTTGTAAAAGATAAGGTAGTAGGAGTAGCAGGATTACATGTATTAGGTAAAGATTTAGCAGAGGTACGTTCCTTGGTAGTAGATCCTGAATATCAACATAAAGGTATAGGACGTATGTTAGTTAAACATATTATTATCGAAAGCTCTAAGCTAGGAGTTAAAAGATTAATATCTTTAACTTATCAAGTAGATTTTTTTATAAAATGTGGATTCAAAATTGTCGAAAAGGAAACTCTACCAGAAAAAGTTTGGATTGATTGTATAAATTGTCCCAAATTTAATCGATGTGATGAAGTTGCTATGATTAAATACCTTACAAAGAAGTAGAAAACAAAACTATAGAAAATGCAAAATTTAGAAAGGGGTTTATATATGAAAATAGAAGACTTATTAGAAAATAAGAGTTATATTTTAGAACATATGCCAAAAGGATTCTTTACAAGTTCCAAGAACCTAGGTATTAAAGATAAATCTTTAGATTTCACTGTCATATTGTCATCAAAACCAGCAAATGCAGCAGCCATGTTTACACAAAGTAGATTTTGTGGGGCTCCTATTCCCATAGGAAAGAAGAATGTCGCTAATGGTAAATTGCAATGTTTTGCAATAAATAGTAAGAATGCAAATGTAGCTACGGGAGAAGAAGGAATTAAAAACGTAATTGAGATAGTGGATTTAATAGCTAAGGAATTAGATATCTCGGCGGAAGATATTTTGCCTTCATCTACAGGAGTAATAGGGCATCAGTTACCAATGGATAAGATTAAGGAAGGTATCAAGAATCTTAAAAATAATATGGTAGAAGGCAGTTTAGATAAATCTGCAGAAGCAATTATGACTACTGATACCCATCCTAAGCTGAAAATGTGTAAGATCGGCAATGCTACACTAGTTGGTATAGCCAAAGGATCAGGAATGATTGAACCTAATATGGCTACAATGCTTTCTTATTTTGTTACAGATGCAGATATTCCTTCAAATACTCTACAAAAAATATTAAGAGAAGCAGTCAACCAATCATTCAATATGGTGACTATTGATACTGATACTAGCACAAGTGATACTGTAGCTATTATGGCAAATGGATTAGCTGGAAAAGTAGATTTCCAACAATTTAAAGAATCTCTAACAGCAATGAGTATAGATTTGGCTAAAGAGATTGCTCGTGATGGTGAAGGTGCTACAAAACTAATTGAGGTCACTGTAGATGAAGCTTCAAGCTTTTTACAAGCTAAGAAAATTGGTAAAAGTATTGTGAATTCTCCACTTGTTAAAACGGCTGTTTTTGGAAAAGATGCCAACTGGGGACGTATAGCAATGGCAATTGGCAAATGTGAAGACGAAGTAGATGTTAATCCAGAAAAGATTTCTATCTATTTTGGAAATACATTAATCTATAACGGAAAACCAATAAATGACGATAACTTAATCAAAATCCAAAATTATCTTAAGAACCCTGAAATAAAAATAAGAGTGTCTCTAGGACTAGGAACACAAGAAGCTACTGTTTGGGGCTGTGATTTATCTTACGATTATGTGAGAATTAATGGGGAATATACTACGTAATTGAGATTTTTGTGTTAATTCTAATATAGATTTTGATCTCATCATTTGACTTATTAAAAGTAGTCCGAAAAAGTATACTTTTTCGGACTGTCGGTTTCTATATCTTCATGGTTGATATCAAGTACCTCTATTCTGTATTGGTTGTAAATTGTTTTAAAGTACATCTGTTACTTTATTCCCTTTTGGCATATTGGAGCTCATCGAAGTTATCTCAATAATTGTCATGCATTTCTGAAAGAAGAACGCCTTGCTTAAAAATGATCAAACTTTATTCCAAACCAACATTTTGGTGTTTTTATTATTTTACACTGATGAACTTCACTAAAAGGAATTGAATCACTTTTACACAAATTTTACACATGATCATCACAAATTATTGATAAATCAAGGATTTGACCGTTATTACGACCCCGACCACCGGTATCAAAAAGTCGGTAACAACAAGGGAAATCGCTGTTAAACGGCGATTTTTTGTTGTTCAAAAACCTGTAACAGATTGGAAGGGGAGAAAAACTACTTATCAATACGATGCTAATGGTAGATTAATAGTAACAACACGTCCTAATCGTACAATAGAGACAAGAACTTATGACAATTTAGGACAAATGATAAGGCTCACTGATAAGAAAGCAAACGGTGAAATCATTCATGACTACAATTATGAATACGATGCTGTTGGTAATCTATTGATCGAAGAAGGTGGGATTTTACCCAACTTGTCTGATCTTAATGCTCTGGGTCAATCAACTGACACATTAGTTGAAGAAGGAACAGGCGATGAATCATCATTTTATTTTGCTCTCGATGGTCCGGGTTTGTCTCCGAGTATGTCAGACGTGAAAAATGAGACGAAAGATTCTGATACATCCATGACTTACACGGGTGATAATCGTCTAGCAACTTATAATGATGAAGAAGTTCAATTTGATCAAGATGGAAATATGGTCTATGGTCCATTGAATGGTAAAATGGATACCTACGTTTATGACTCTCGCAATAGACTTTTAAAGGCAGGGGGAGTTCAATACGGATATAATAGTGAGAACATGAGGACATCACTCTCAATTAATGGGGAAAAGACTAACTTTGTGATTAATCCTCATGCAATCTTTTCTCAATTATTGATGGAGACGGATGAAGATGGACAAGCAAAAGCTCATTATGTATACGGCTTAGGTCTTATAGGTCGAGAAGATAGTTCGGGAAATTACCAGATATATCATTTTGACCGTCGTGGAAGTACAATTGCTCTGACAAATACAAGTGGGCAAATAACGGATACGTATCACTATGACCCATACGGTGAAATGCTTGCACATGAAGGGACAACAGTGCAACCGTTCATGTATAATGGACGCGACGGTGTCATGAGCGATCCGAACGGGTTATACCAAATGAGAGCACGATATTACAACCCAGAAATAAAACGATTTATCAATCGTGACGTTTTGAAGGGTACGATAGACACTGCACAAACGTTAAATCGTTATGCATATGTGAATGGTAATCCAATCACCTATATTGATCCCTTCGGTTTGAGCCGAGATGGTGATTCCGCTTGGTTACAAGGTGGGGACTTCTTAGCCGATTCCATTCCTTTTGTTGGAACGTTAAAAGGTTTCCAACAAGCCTTTAGCGGAATGAATCATGTGACTGGTACGAAGCTTTCCACAGGGGATCGCTGGTCTGAAGGAGTAGGATCCGCTTTGAGTTTTATCCCACTCCCTGGAATGAAACATGTAGGAAAGTATGCAACAAAAGGCTTAATTAAGGTTGGAAAGAATGTCTATGAGGCAGCCAATGGAAAGGCCACTCGTTCAGTGTTTCCATTGAAGCTGAATTTACAGTTTTTTGCGTCTAAGGTTACGGGTAAATCTATACCAAGTATAAAATCAGTCTTAAAAGGCGCTAAACTACCTACTAGTGGTAAGATAAGATATGTCCCACCAAGTAATTGGTCACCATCTCAACCTCTACCTAAAATAAATGGTGGTTATAAAGATAAATTCGGAAATATTTGGACTAAAGGACCATCTAGGACTAAAGGTCAATCTTTTGAATGGGATGTTCAACTTTCAAAAACAGGAAAAAATCAATTAGGACATCTTAGTAGGGATGGGTCACATTTAAATGTCTCATTAGATGGTAAAATAACTCATAAATAGGTGATTGGAAATGTTTATTCGGTTATATGTAAATGCAAAGAGCGAACCAAAAGCACGTTTAGTTTTAGAAAAAGTTATTAAAATATTTCAACCGGTACTTAAGAACAAGGAAATCCAGAAAGTAGAACCATATTGGAAGATAGATGGAGTATATGTTGTAGAAATTACAATGGTAATTTCAGAATGTAAAACCAATGTAGAAATAAATAGAATTTTGGAAAGCATTGCAGACAAGTGGACACGATTTGGGAGTCCAACAACTGAACTTCTAGCCTCTGATACAACAGAAAATTGTAATTTTATATTAGATGGGCTTAAAATGATAAATATTCATTTTGAGTGATAAAAGAAGCCTTAAGAGATAATTCTCTTAAGGTTTTTTACATATAGAAGGGAGGGGGGAGTGCCGAATAAACCGCTTGTTATACAGACAATAAACATAACGTAGGGTCTGCGGAAAATCTTGTGTAAGTATAATCTGACAATCTTCGCAAGGCAAGAAATAATAGGTATAGAAAAAACACCATTTGTTAAAAATATAGTTGGCTTTACCATAAAACAGGATAGGGCAATGCAGAAGTGCAACCTGAGCGGTTCTATGGTTTTTAAATGCCGACACAGGGCGTATTTTGGCGATTGTTCCCCACCGAGATCAAGACGCAATTACCGCTGTTTTACAGAAAGTAACAGGTCCTATTCGTACGGTGGTCAGTGATTTCGCTCCAGCGATGGCAAACGCGATACAATCAGTTTATCCAACTGCGATTCGCAATTTTTCACCGATGCCCAGCAGCGAAGACGACGTTATTTAGGAGAAGCCAAAAAGCATCATAAATCGCGATTCATTGACCGTTGTTTAGCACGAAAACCTGAACAATTAAATGATGAAGAACGTGGATTTGTTGCACAGTGGCATCTGGAAGATTTGCATACAAAACATATTTATCAAGCATTGAATCATTTGAGATATGTGTTGAAAGCAACAACGATGACACAAGCAAAATGACGATTAACAGAATGGTTTAAACGATATCAATTTCATATGTGTGGTGCCGTTTCTAAAATTGCAAAAACATTGATAACACGTGAAAAATCGTTGCTGAATACCATTATTTCACCGGTATCGAATGGCATTATGAAAGGCACGAATAATAAAATTAAACTCATCAAAAGACGTGGTTTTGGCTATCGAAATGAAGACCATTTATTTCTTCGTTTACGTTTGGAAACAGGTCGCTGATTTTGTCACCCACGACTTTTGGTGAAGCACCTTATTATTTACATTGTTATCAGTGTTTTTCTCCCCATCAACCGAATCCGTTAAAGAAATAACACTGTTTTTTTATTTGACCATGTCAACTTCTTACATATTTTTTATCTTACGACATGTTGGGCAAATACTTCTTCTACGTGTTCTATTGTTTATAATACCTTTCCATTCATGTCCACCTAAACATTTCCACTAAACTTATTTATTAGAAAAAGGTTTTACACTAACAGGAGTAAGCTCCTTTTTTTTCATGATTCCATTCCTTAGCTATATCAGGAAAGTTTGTTAACAGATTATATTCATTAGAAGTTTCTCTACCATCACAATATAGACAAAATCCGGCTTTTCTTCTATTCTTCACTACCATTTGGAATTCATGTCCGTACTTGCAAATCCACCAAACTTTTTTTCTTGAATGGGCTTTAATAGAGTCCGGTGCCAGAGGGGCGTTTTTTGTTGGATGCCATTCCATTACAAATAAATGTATTTTAGATGCATGGGAGTATTGTGTTAATAAGAAAAAAGCCTATGTTATAAAAAATAAAAATGGTAGAAGAGTTGAACAATCATGCAATACAATAGATAAAGATACTTTTATTTTAGGAACACGTATCGATTATGCGCTATGTTCCAGTGACATAGTTATTGAAAAAATGATTGTTGATGATAAAGTTAGAGAGTTTACTGATCATTCGGCAATTAGACTGGTGGTAAAAATAGAAAATAACTAATCGATATATTTCCACATACCGAGGATTTTCAAAATCGGTCGATATGTTTTGTCTAACAGACGGTTCGAGAGACATTCGTTCTGTCCTTTCGATTCAAGCTAATTTGATAGCAAAAATATAGCCCACTTTTGTGAATCTATAATTTGATTTAGTTTTACACAAATTTTACACATCACTCACATAAAACTTTATAAAATCAATATTTTAAGACCTATTACGACCCCGACCACCGGTATCAAAAAGTCGGTAACGACAAGGAAAATCGCTGTTAAACGGCGATTTTTTTGTTGTTCAAAAACCTGTATCAGAATGGAAGGTCGTGTTCTACAGGGAGGACAACTCCAAATAACCTTGATGAACAATTAGCCATGAAGGAAGTGCTATCCAATCCGTTAAAAGGGGCTACAGCAGTTCCTACAAAGAATATGAATGACCCAAGATGGCTTGGTTCAGAAGGTTGGGTGAAAATGCAAAAGATTATTAAGACTTCTAATGGCAAAATCAATATCCATTTTAACTACAATACTAAAACAGGGAAGTTTGATGATTTTAAATTTAAGTAGTAATTGGGAAGTGATGTAAACATGGAGATTAAATGTGAAAAAAATAAAGGGTATATGTTTAGTCCTAAAATCGTAAGGGAAGGTAATGAAACGACAACTATATTTAATGGTATCTCTTTAGGTACTATTTATAGCGTTTACGGTACAATGCTTTACGAGGAAGGAGTATATTATCTCATTTATGATGATTTTGAAATGCCAAATTGGTATCCAGCAGATTTGTTTAATGTGACATCGGGTTCACTTCCTGAACAATGGTACTTTAAATATTTTGGAAAAAGTGAAAACTTAAGTGCTATATGGGGATATTATGAATTAGTGAATGTTGATAAACATTTTGATGGATTAGGTGAGCAGGAACAAGACGAAATAGATATATTTCTTAAGAGAAAGAATGAAATGTACAAATAATAATGTATTATATTGTGGCGGCTGTCGTATTGATAGCCGTCCTTTTTAGAGTACGGAGTGCCGAATAAACAGCTTGTCATTTATTGGATAGAGATAACCTTTGTAAGCCTTATATTATGTTTAAACACACGTGTTGATTAACCAAAATCATCCATCATTTATTTGATTTAGTTTCCAATAAAATGCGAGTATTTCTTTGATGCCAATGCGCCATTCGATTGGCAGGGTAGCGCAAAGAAGCTGGCGTGTAAAACCAGCAA
>JAEWDX010000029.1 GCA_023389895.1 Bacillota bacterium | reverse complement strand
ATATTTTGTTTAAACAAGAAGAATTAATTGTGCTTATTGAAGATAATGGGAATGGTTGTGATGAATTGAATTTAGGATTTGGATTACGCTCAATGAAAGATCGAATATCGGCATTAGCGGGGACAGTTACCTTTTATTCTAAATTGAATAATGGTATGAGAATAACGTGTAGCATACCAATAGCAAAGGAAGTTTAATGATGGTAATTAAAGCGGCAATAGTTGAAGATCAAGAGATTTTAAGAAAAAGCTTAAAAATTGTGATTGAAAGTATTTCTGACATTGAGATTGTTGGTACTGCAGAAAATGGGGAAAAGGCAATTGATTTATGCGAAATGGAAAGCCTTGATATTCTATTAATGGATATTCAAATGCCAGTGATGGATGGTGTAAAGGCAACAGATGAAATAAAAAAACGTTGGCCACATATAAAAGTGATAATACTGACTACTTTTCAAGATGTTACTCACGTTTTGGATGCTTTAAACGCCGGTGCAGATGGTTATATATTAAAGGCTGTTGATCCAGAATTTTTAATTCAGGGTATTAAAATGGTCTACCACGGAGGTTCCCTCATCCCTCAACAATTAGCAAAAGAGGTGTTTGGCCAGATACAAATAAAGAAAAACGAGCACCCAGAACATCTTGACGATAACCTTATAAATCATCCATATGATTTAAATAATCAAGAATTAAGGGTTTTAAAATATTTAACCCAAGGATTATCCAATAAAGACATTTCAGAAAAGATGTTTCTTTCAATTGGAACTGTAAAAAACTATATTTCTACCATTTACTCAAAATTAAACGTTAGAAATAGATCTTCAGCTATTATTAAAGCAATGGAAGAGAGTCTTATAGTAGATAAAAAAACATTAAAGTAAAAGAATGTAGATAAAGTTCAGCCGACTTTGTCTACGCTCTTTTTTTATATTAGTAGATTTAAATTCATGGCAAAAGCCACTTATTTTTAAAGAAGTAATATGTATTAGCCAAAGGTCATAAAATGTCGTTTTTTTAATGACTTTTTTTTGACTTGCTGGCACTACAGCATATTACCTTTCATTGATAGAGTAATGAATAAGGGAGGTAAAAATACACAAGCTTAAACCCATTTCATAATAAGGATTGCTAAAAAATGCCCTCACAATCATTTAAAAGCATGTATTGGATCATAAATTAAATTACATTAGCAGAAAGGAATTAATAGAATTAGATGAAAAATATAAAGAAAATAATAAAATATATGGGAGTAATTATTATAATAATATTGTTATTAGTACTTTTTCGTCCCACATGGACTTCGAATATAAAAGGGGATAACAGTATTAGCGTTTTAGAACAAGTTAAGATCAATGGTACAAAACAGCAAATCATGATTAGAGGTCGTGATCAAAATAACCCGGTCATTATATATGTACACGGGGGACCGAGTGTGTCCGAAATTCCTTATGCCAAGTACGAAGACTTATTAGAAAAGGATTTCACTGTCGTTAATTACGATCAAAGAGGAAGCGGCAAATCGTATCATTTTAATGAGGATTATTCTAACTTAACGGCAGATGTACTTGTAGATGATTTATTAGAACTTACCGATTATATTTCAAAACGATTTGGTAAAGAGAAAGTGATCCTATTAGGTCATTCTTACGGCACATACTTAGGGACAATGGCTGCTTATAAAGCTCCAGAAAAATATGAAGCCTATATTGGGATTGGTCAGATGAGCAATATGCAAGAAAGTGAAATAGATAATTTGAATAATACGATAAGTGAAGCGAAAAAAGCCGAAAATACAGAAGATGTGAAGTACTTAGAGGGGGTCGCTGAAAAAATACATGCTGGAGAGGCAGTGACTCCAAGAGGTTATGTGTATAAGTACGGCGGCGCTACAAGACTTATTAATATGTCGGATGGCGATATACTATTAAGTCGTGAATATAATTTATTAGATTCAATTCGCTATACATATGGAGTTGCTAATTCACAAGAACGGCTTGTAAAAGAAACCTTGGATAAGCCGCTACCTAAGATCGTTACCAAACTTGAGCTACCATTTTATTTTGTAATGGGTAAATACGACGCTATGACTTCATCTAATGCAGCAAAAAATTATTTTGATAGGATTGAAGCGGATCAAAAGGAGTTTATTTCTTTCGAGAAGTCAGCTCATTATCCAAATTTTGAGGAGAAGGAAAAATTTTATCGATGGATGTGCTATACATTTAAGTAGGGCAGCATAGATACATGCCTAAATGGAATGAAAATACTTTTCCTAACAAATAGAATTTACTACAAATGGAAAAATGATAATTTAAAGAGTGAAGAGGCTAATAGTTTCTTTTGTAGTTCAAAAAATGGTAAAGTGAAGGAAGTCTATGATAGAGAACATAAAATGCGCCGGACGTCTGAATTTAGTAAGGAACTATCTTTATTTATCGGCTAGAATAATATGTAAGGATTTATCAACAATCAAAAGTTTAACAGTCTATTATTCTTTGGAATAAGGACTGTTTTTATGTAAAGAATTATTGTATTAGCTTATGTCTATATTTTTGATGTTATATTCCAAAAAAGTATTTACATAATTACTTCTTGCAAGGAAAGGCAGGAAAATGACTTTAAATACATAGTGTTACTACTTTCATAAAAATAATTCTTTATCAGATGTCTATTATTGTTTATAGCGTTAGGAACTATTTATCCACGTGCTTATTATCATTTTGCGGAAAATATCGAATAATCTTACTATTAAGAAGTCTCTAATCTAGATTTACTTTTATTTTGAAGGATGGTACACTTAGTTCTATTGGAAAACAATATATTGTGTTTGTTTTATTAAGGTACTACTATATGTAGTTTAATAGGGAAGTTCGGTGAAATACCGACGCTGTCCCCGCAACTGTAAAGCTGACGATGATTTAAGCCACTGTGCTTTCGCATGGGAAGGAAATCAGAGAATGAAGCAAAGCCAGGAGACCTGCCTATATAAAACACAACAATCATTTCTTCGGGGATTAAGGAATGGGGACGTAGCTATTTTTATGTGTTTTTAACGTTTCCATTTTAGGCTGTCTCTCTTTGAAGAGATAGCCTTTTATTTTATGAAAAGAGGGATTTATATGAAACTTTATACAAAAACAATTTGTCCTAAATGTCTTTGGGTAAAATCTGAATTACAACGAGTAGGAATTGAAGCAGAAATTGTAAATATTGACCATGATGAAAAAGCAAAGCAAACTATTATAGATGCAGGATTTTTAAGCGTGCCAGTTCTTGAATATAATGAGACATTTATAGGGGATGTTAAGGAAATTGTTTCTCAAATCGAGCTGATTTCACTATGATTATTTATGCTAGTCGTACAGGTAATGTCCGAAATGTTGTCTCAAAATTAAAGGGGAAATCAATGGAGCTGTCTGAGGAATTACAGTTGAGTGAGCCCTACCTTTTAATCACATACACAGACGGATTAGGTGATATCCCTGCAAAGGTAGCTCGTTTTTTAGAACAAAACGGAAATTACTGTAAGGGAGTAGTTGTAAGTGGCAACAGTAATTTCGGCCATACAGTATTTGGCGCTGCTGGCGAGAAAATTGCAGCAAAGTATCATGTGCCTCTAGTGCGTAAATTAGATTTACGAGGAAATCAAACTGATTATGATGCAATACAAACGTTTTATGAAATGAGGGTCATCGCGTGAAAACATATTTAAAGCTTAATAATGATGTACTAAATCGTTATAGTACAACAGGTCAACTAGAGTTAGAAAAGGATCGAGAAGCAACACGCCGTTACTTTTTAGAATATGTAAACGTGCGTCTCCGTTACTTTATTGATATTGAAGAAAAAATCCGTTATTTAGTCGATGAGGGTTATTATGAAAAAGCATTTATCGATATGTATGAGATGGAATTTATTAAAAAGCTATACAAAAAGGCATATGATTATCATTTCCGTTTTCCATCCTTTATGAGTGCAAGTAAATTTTACGATAGTTATGCCATGAAGAGTCGTGATGGGGAAGAAATTTTAGAAAAATATGAGGACCGTATTGTCATTATTGCTTTGTATTTAGCACAAGGCGACACAACATTAGCAGAACGCTCTGTTGAAGCGATGATGGAGGCGTATCAGCCTGCAACTCCAACGGCTTTAAATAGTGGAAAGAAAGCACGTGGAGAACTAGTAAGCTGCTTTAAATTATCAATGGATGACTCTATGAATAGTATTGCTGAAAATATAGGGTATTGTTTGGAGCTATCACGCCTTGGTGGTGGAGTTGGAGTAAACTTAACAGATTTACGTCCTTTAGGAGATCCAATTAAAGAGATTCTAAATCGTGCAAGTGGTGTAATCCCAGTAGCGAAACTATTAGAAAATTCTTTCAGTTATTCCAATCAGCTTGGACAACGAAATGGCTCGGGCGTAGTCTATCTAAATATTTTTCATGCTGATATAGAAAATTTTATTTCATCCAAAAAACCAAATGCTGATGATAAAATTCGTCTCGCAACTCTATCGACAGGCATTATTATACCAAGTATTTTCTTTGAACTTATGAAACGTGATAAAGATATTGTATTGTTTAGTCCTTATGATATTTTTAAAGAATATGGTAAGCGTATGTCTGAAATTTCAATTACAGAAATGTATTACGAGCTGCTAGATAATCAGAAAATTCGTAAAATTAAGCGTTTGAATGCACGTAAGCTTTATACAGAGGTAAAAAAAGCGCAATTTGAATCGGGCTATCCATTCGAAATTTTTGATGATAATGTCAATAACGTGCATCCGCTTAAAAATATTGGTCGTGTGAAAATGTCAAATTTATGTACAGAAATATTGCAAGTTCAAGAAACAAGTATTATTACTGACCAAGATGTGCCGAATGAATATGGGCTAGATGTATCCTGTAACTTAGGTTCAATTGATATCCATGCAGCAAGCAAAGTAACTAATTTTGAAACATTAGTCGATACAGCTATGCATCTATTAACAAATGTGTCACAAATGACGAACATCAAGAATGTACCACCTGTTGCAAAAG
>JAEWDX010000447.1 GCA_023389895.1 Bacillota bacterium | reverse complement strand
AAATTGGTTTCATAATAGCCTCCAAATTTCTGGCGGCTAAAGAAGTGTACGTCCCTTATTAAGGGCGTACACTGATGATAATTTGCATAATAAAACCTCCTGAAATCTTAAAACAAAAGAATAGTAAAGTAAATGGGACGTGCTTCCGTTGCTCGCCTTGTATTCTCCTTAATTATAGAATGAATTGTTTAAAAAGATAGACTTGAATTATTCATAGCCATCACTATATAAATTTCTTACCTCATCCAAATATTTCGTAAAATTATTAAAAAATGAAGCGGGCGATACAACTTTGACGAATTTACCATAACTAAGGAGAGTATTATATCCGAATACATTATCATTTAGTGGGTAGATTACAGAATACCATGTATCATCTACATTCTTAATGTTTTCTCTTCCTAGTAATTCTAAGAATTTATCAATAACTAATTTATTTACTAATAGAGTAACTGGAACTTTATCTTTTTCCATCCATTCACCGCCATTATAGGAGAGTGGTCGATATTCTCTTTTTGAGAAAGTGCCTATGATACTAAGGTTTGATATTCTTGCAAGTTTATAGATATTGAATCGTTCTGTGGAATAACAATAAGCGTCCATGTACCAGCTTCTGTCTTTATATACAACTCTATATGGTTCAGTAGTCTTTTTTGATTCTTCACCTTGTGAATTTATATAGTTAAAACTAATCAATTCATTATTTCGTATAGCTGAAAGTAAATCTAAAACAAGTTTTCTTAACTCTGTATTTCCTTTTGAAAGAGACAAGTCTATTTCAAAATCTGGAGTTTCTCCAATTTTATTTAACTTTAGTATTGCATTAAACGTTGAGTTATCATCTAGTACTTGCAGCCTACTTTTTAAACTTGTTTCAATTGACATCAACTCTGTTTTCGACAAAGGAGGTTTATTTAACTCAACTGAATCCATTAAATATATACCTCCATTCTTACCTTTTACACAATACAGAGGTACTCCAGACAAAGTAAGGTCATCTATATCTCTCATAATTGTTCTTATGTTTACATTGAATTTTTTAGATAATTCTTTAGCTGTTGTTTTTTTATGGTCTATTAGGTAAGAAATTATTCCCATATGCCTATCTATTTTCATAAAATCTCCCTCATAAATTTTCTTTTTTAATATGACATACAGTTGCCATATTATATTTGATAGGATTATAGCATAAAACAAAGGAGGTTAATAACCATGAAAGTTAAAAGCAAAGAAACATATAAATTAATTGGTAGGAGTATTGAGATACAAGGGCAAGGAGTAAATGATGAAAAATACTCGAAAGAAAAAACAGAGTTCTATAAGGAATTGTTTAATCAAGGCATGATGAGAGAACTTATGCCTATCTCAACTGATAAAAAAGGATATGCAGTTATTATTCCAATAGAAAGCGGAATAAAATACTTTGCGGGTGTAGTAACAGACGATTATAAGGACGGATATGAAAGTTTAGAAATATCTTCACAATCTTATGCAGTACTTACTAAAAATGAAGGAGTTTCAAGACTCTTATTTGATAAACTTGAAAATGAGTTTTTTACAAATGAAGACAATGCTTCAAAATATAACGGAAAAGAAATTCTTGAAGTTCTTTTGAATGGAAATCCAACGAATGCTGAAGTTGAATTGTGGGTACCAATTAAAAATTAGGTTTTAGACTTAATTTTGTATATTATTGGATATTCTTAACTTTTTTCTAAAATTGAGTAGGAGGGGGGTGATCAACCCCCCATGGAATTCACGATTTCCTCCATCAAGCAAGCCCTTTCAAGGTTGTCTGCTTCAACACCATTCATGTTTGCTTAGTTCTCGTTCTTCTTAAATCAATTAAAGCCCCGCGTTTTTTACCCAATTCTCCGTAATCTCAGCGAATTTTTTAACTGCAGGTGAAATAGGCGTTCTGATAGCTAACCCAATCGTTCGTGTTTGCTCTATTTCAAGTGGTATCACCCTTAAGGAATCCAATCCTTTAGGGATAATCATTTCCGGTAAAATGCTAATACCTAAATTATTCTCAACCATAGAAAAAATAGAATTTTCGTTCATATTTTCGAATCGAATATTTGGCTCAATACTGTTTTCTTTAAAAAATAATTGTATATCGTCAAAGCATTGATAAGTTGGCATAATGAAAGGAGCATTTTCTATATCTTCAACCGATAGATGTTTGTTGCTATGTAAAGGTGATTGCTCTGAAACTACACATAAAAGTGGCTCAGTCTTTAACTTTACAATATCGAATGAATGTAAAGAGGTAGTTTTGTTATTAACAAAACCACAATCCACCTCACTATCTAGTAACCACTTTTCTATCTCAGCATAATTTCCTTCTATTAGCTGTATTTCTATATTAGGATATTTCTTTTCCACTTCCTTGATAATATAAGGAATCCAGTTTGTAGATACACTACTAAATACCCCTACTTTTACAGTTCCTTTATTCAATCCGTTAATAGCGTTTACTTCCTGCTTTAACATATCGTTATAATATAGGATCCCTCGAATTGTGACTAATAAATCCTTCCCATTCTGAGTTAGCTTAATTGCAGAGTTATTACGAATAAATAAAGGAAAGTTAAAGTCTTTTTCTAAACTTGTAATGGCATGACTCACAGCAGATTGCGTTAATCCTAATTCTTCCGCAGTTTTTGTAAAGCTATTTAGTTCTGCTGCTTTACTAAAAATTTCATACTTAACTAAACTCATCGTTGACACCCCAAGAATTTTTTTCATGTACTTCATTATAATTATTCGCTGTACTAATGACAAACATGTACTTATAATCAGGATTACATTTAACAATGATTAAAAGGAGCTGTATTGTGATGAAGAAAATTTTAATTACAGGAGCTGCCGGAAAGATTGGTCAACATATAACAAATACTTTAATGAAGCAAACAAACTATCAATTAATATTAGCAGACATTAATTTATTTGCTTTAGAAAAATTTAAGAAGTTGTCAGGTCATGAAGTTATTTATCTAGATATTTCTAGTTTAGAAGAATGTCAGGAAGCATGTAAAAACATAGATATTGTTATTCATTTAGCAGGAGAGCCTTCTCCCGATGCAGATTTTTATACTTCTTTATTAGAGAGTAATATTAAAGGTTCCTACAATATATTTAAAGCCGCATCGGATAACGGTGTATCTAGAGTCGTAGCTGCTTCAAGTGCTCAAACAGTTGAAGGATATCCACTAGAC
>JAEWDX010000446.1 GCA_023389895.1 Bacillota bacterium | reverse complement strand
TATTGTAGTTGCCCCAACCTGGAACTCATTCATGAGTACAGGCAAGGCATTGCCTAGCAATGTTTCGTTTAATGTTGCTACAAACGCCCCCACCATAAGGGCAACCATGATTGGTGTTCGTTTTACATTTTGTAAATGTAAGTTCATATAGTGTTCATTCCTTTCGAACAAATGTTGTTGATTCGTTTCAATTATAGAAATGTTTTTCACAGTAAAATATATTCAAAATATCTATTTTGGGTAGTTAGGAGACAAAATCGAATAAATGTTGGAGAAATTGATTAAAAAGGAAGGTGAATGGGGATGGATTTAAGGAAACGTCGATCTATGCAATTGTTATGGAAAGGTATGTTTGACCTTATGACAGAAAAGAAGATATTGTTTTCTAAATTGACAGTCGATCAAATTTGCGAAAAGGCAATGGTTCATCGTTCTACGTT
Organism: Bacillota bacterium; assembly: GCA_023389895.1. Classification (GTDB taxonomy): domain Bacteria; phylum Bacillota; class Bacilli; order Bacillales; family Cytobacillaceae; genus Cytobacillus. Next base: position 2,604 of record JAEWDX010000446.1, on the reverse strand, counting down.
TTATAAGCATTTCGAAGATAAATTTAGATTGCTAGAGTACGGGCTAAATCAAATTATGGAGGGATACTGGGATATTCCACTGGAAAAAAGAATTTTACAGCCATTTTTTTGGTCCAGTGAATTTTTTGAAGACTCCAAATCCTATAAGCTAGTTCATGCACAACGAGGTGATGAACTTTTCTTTGACTGTATGACAACTTACTCTATGCGAATACTGAAAAAGGACTCATTAAAATTTATCCGAAATTCCAAAACCATTGATATTCCGGATGATTTGTTAGCTGAATTTCATGTGGCTACAATGGTTGCTTTAAGTGAATGGCTGCGTAAAAATCCGAATCTAGTAGGCTTAGAGCAGCTAGATGAATATTTTCATACATTAGTGAATAGCAATATTTTTGATGTTGAAGAAAAGGAATAAAATTGCCTGCTTATTAATAATGAGGATCTATAATATTCACGACAAATAGACCCACTATATTCTATTTTTTTGATGCGAGTTTAGGTTGCTTTTCAGCGGGTATCCAAACATCCGCTGAAAGATTTTGAAAGTAGGAAATTTTTTTTAACGAGTACTGCTGATGAAATCATAACACCCACCAAATGAATGCTGACTTAATCACATTCTTTTACATAAGAATGTGAATTTTTTATGACTGCTTGCCCATGTTATTTATATTAAAGGTTGAAACTATACACTATTGTCGGTAGAATATGTAATATAAACGACAATGGTGTATAGTTTTTTATATGCATTTTGTCACTCATTAAGGAGGTGGCTTATGGCACCAAAAGTTAGTGAAGAATATAAAAAAGAGAGAGAAAGAGAGTTGATAGAAGCAGCCAAGAAGGTGTTTATCGAGAAAGGTTTTGTTCGCACATCTATGCAAGATATTATGGACAAAGCCGGAATATCAAGAGGTGCATTGTATAGTTACTTTGATAATATTGAACACGTTTTTATCGAGGTATTAAAATATGATGACCAAAAAGACATACAATATTTTGTGCCATCTGATGAAGGTCCACTATGGCCGCAATTAAAAAAATGGGTTGAAGAACAGCAAATTTATATTGAGGTAATTGACCAAACATTGCTCTATGCAAAGGCGGAATTCTTTTTATCATCTAATTACGCAAATAATAAAGATAATTTCCCTTACATTTCTGAACGCTACAATCGAACTACTGAAGCTATAGAAGAAGTATTAAATGAAGGTATGCGTAAAGGAGAATTTAGACCTCAACAATCTACTCATTCTATTGCGAGGTATATCCTATCATTTATAAACGGTTTAATGTTGGATACGTTTCAACTGGGACATGAACAAACAAAAGTAAAGGATCAGTTAGCCGTCTTACTTTTCTCTTTAGAAAAATTAATTAATCCAAAATCCGCAAAATAAGGAGTGAACTTTATGTTTTTTGAATCATCAAGAGTGAAACTAAGAAAAATGACAAAGGAAGATACAGAATTATATCACAAATGGAGAAATGATGTGGAAGTTATGCATTCCACCAACCCATCTTTAGATGTTTATCCGATGGAAGAAACTAAAGAATTTGTAGATCATGTTATTTTGGGAACTCATGCAGCCAAAAGCTACATTATGGTTGAAAAAGGAAATGAAATACCAATTGGCATTGTATCATTAATCAACATTGATTATAAAAATAGAAATGCTGAATGTATTATTGACATCGGAGAAAAGGAATATTGGGGAAAAGGATATGGTTCAGAGGGATTGAAATTACTGCTGGATTACGTTTTTTACGAAATGAATCTTCATCGAGTTTATCTTAAAGTATTTTCATTTAATGATAAAGCTATTCATTTGTACACTAAGATTGGTTTTCAGCAGGAAGGGAGCAGTAGACAAAGTCTATTTAGAGATGGTGAATGGCATGACATTATTCATATGGGGATTCTGCAAAATGAATACTTTGAGAAACAAGTAAAGAATGGATAAAAACAGGGAAGTATTTCAAAAATATCCTAACCTTAATTAAATGGAAGAGAAAGAAGTGTTCATTAATGATGAAAAAATCACCCAAGTTTTTATCTTTCAGTTATGGATACTCTACTGCTGTTTTTTCTTAGAAATCATTCCATGAGTAAAGTTCGTCTATCCGGCAATGACTATTGGATAAATCGCTGAGTTAGGTTTGCATGAGATACAAACTGAAATAGAAATTTGGGCATCTAAAGTTTAATAATCAAAACATTTTATCGAAGCCATTGAAAATCTAAATTAGATAATTCAATGGTTTTCTTTTTAAACAAACGACCGTGATTTTAGAGAATAACAGTTAATAATCAAACTACATTTTAAACCTTAAAGCCCGCTATAAAAAACTCATGAATTCATAAATTTTAGATAGCTATGAATAAATAATTTAGGTCTATCTTTTTAAATAATTCATTCATATAATTAAAGTGATTACAAGGCGAGCAACGGAAGCACGTCCCATTTACGTTACTATTCTTTTGTTTTAAGATTTCAGGAGGTTTTATTATGCAAATTATCATCAGTGTACGCCCTTAATAAGGGACGTACACTTCTTTAGCCGCCAGAAATTTGGAGGCTATTATGAAACCAATTT
>JAEWDX010000444.1 GCA_023389895.1 Bacillota bacterium | reverse complement strand
ATTGTATTTAAAGTATTAAATAAAAAGTGTGGCTGTATTTGGGCTTGTAGCCAAGCAGTCTCCAGTTGCAATTGTTGATGGATGCTATATTTGAGATCGATCAAAGCGCGGCTTCGAACCTTTAATTCAAGAGCATTAATAGGCTTTGTCACATAATCATTTGCCCCATGTGCAAAGCCAATGTAAACATCTTCCGGATATTTTCGAGCTGTTAATAATAATATTGGTAATTCGAGTAAGGAATAATGCTCTCGCATCATCTCAATTAATGCATAGCCAGAGATATAGGGCATCATGGCATCAATTATAACCAAATCCCAATCGTTGTCCTTTAAAGCAGCTAAAGCCATTTCACTGCTAGTTACAGTTTTAACAGCATACTCGGTTGATGCAAATAAACTACGCATTATTGTTAAATTTACCAGATCATCATCAACCATTAAGATTTTGAATTGTTTTTCTGTTATAGAGGCCAGGATTTTTTCTTCTGCTGGAACTGCTGTAATCTCATGCTTTAAAGAGTTATGCTGATCCTTTACGTTTTCCATTGCTAAAGGCAAAGTGAAATAAACATCAGATCCTTTGTTAGGAATAGAATGTATTTTCAATGTTCCACCATGTAATTCAATAAGCTTTTTAGAAATTAATAAACCAAGCCCAATTCCATCATCATTTTCGTTTCCCTGCTCGTATGGGGAAAATAGCCGACTTTGAATCGAATCATCCATGCCTAAACCAGTGTCATGTATATGGATAACAGCCATATTCTTTTCTATATGTGCACTAATTTCAATAGAGCCAGCATCTGTATATTTAATAGCATTATGTAAAAGATTAAAAAGAATTTGGATTAAGCGCTTTTCATCAGCAAGTATAGTAGGAAATGATTGAGCAATAGTAGAATTCATGTGAATTTGTTTTCCATTTGTAATAAACCTTAGCATATCAAAAACCCCATATACAGCGCCTTGGATGCTAATAACTTTTTTATGAAGATGTAGATTTCCTTCTTTTAAGCGAGTGTAATCCAATATGTCATTTAATGTAAAGGACATACTTCTCCCAATATCAATGAGAAACTTAAGATTTTCCTGATCCTCAGCTACTAGCTTATTATTAGGATTATCATAAATGGACTGTCCTAAAGTAATCATTTTATTCATAGGATCCCACAGCTTCTGTGAACTACTTGATAAAAACTCATCCTTTAATTCATCATCCTTTTGTAATTTAGCCACTAAATCTTTAATTTGCTCTGTATTTTCAAAAAAGCGTTTAAACCAGTAACTCGAAAACCCAAGCATGATAAATAAATAGTCAAGTGGATAAACCGGTATATCAAAAACATATATAGATTTAATAAGCCCCCAGATAACGCCATTTGTTGTACTAAGAGCTGTAAGAGCAATAAAGACAGAGCTCTGTGTTTGATTTTCAATGTACTCTCTTAACGCAAAGGCGACTACAAATAAAAATGAAGCAGCATAAAGAATAAAGAACAGCAAATTTGATATATACAGCCATTTAATAGGTAAAAGTACAATCAATAGAGCTCCTAAAGCATATAAATGAAAGAACAGCTGAAAACATTTTGCATAACGATATTTGACTAGTAAAACACGCATAAATTGGACAAAGAAAAAAGAAGCCCCTAGATAAATGACTGACGATAGTTTAAATGACCAAGCATACTCTAAATGTAACCAATCTAATATAGAGCGATCAAAGGTTATTAACTCATCGGCTAAAGGCAATAGAAAGCCAACGGTGAACAGTAATACAATAGGTTTTCGATAAATAAATAAAAACACTAAAATGCTGAAGAGTGCGAATATGATGAGCATAATTGAAATAGTCGCAAGAGATAGCTTGGTAACCTGTTGATGATGTATCATAGCTGTTGCTGAGCTAAATAAAACTCTTTTACTAATAGTAGGACTTTCTGAAGTATCAAAATTAGATACGTGTAGTACTAAGTCCATTTCAGATTGCTCATTTGTAAAATAAACAGTATAAGGGGCAGCTTGACCTTTATGGCTTTGTGGGTTAGAAGCAACTTTGCCTGATTGCCCAACCAATTTACCATTAATATATAATGCTGAAGCTGTAGATACAGCTGGAATTCGAATAGCGTAATGGTTATCTTTAGCAGCATTCGTATTAAGTTGAATTTTTAAACGATATGTACCGTAGCTTTGTGCTATTTTCCCTGCATCTTTTATAGGAATCGTCCTATTAACGCTGGAAGAATAAGTGAGTGTACGATCGTTAATGGTTAGAGGATCTACTAAATCTGGATAATAGAGCCATTCTCCATTGAGATGAAGAACTTCATCTTCAGGTAACTGCTGATGTCGAATATCAAATATTCCTTCATGGGCGACTGGCTGATTACTAGAAGGAAGAAAATATGATAGCCATAATAGGCGAAGAATGGTCAGAGCAATAAATATTAAAACAATAGTAAGTACACGACTAGCGGTATTTTTAAACAGTGACATAAGGACCTCCTAAATGGTCTTCTGAATAAGAAAAAGGACTATATTTACCATGCCATGAAAATCAGAAAATGGAAATAATTAATTCTCTTAAAGAATACTTTAAGATATAAAGATGTTCACAATGTCTTAAATATAGTTCTTTTTGAGTTTCATTATATTTCTAAAGTCGGTTAAATTTAATTAATTGTTAAGTATTTTTTAAGAACTATGTCGTATGATGATGGAATAAATATATCAATTTTTATGAGTAAAAACATAGATAAGATTTAACGAAAAAATCATCTCAATGGGAGAAATGATCTATTGTGGGTAAATACAAGTTAAAGTTATCGTTTGTTATTGTGAGTATGATAATCATCGTTGTACTTGCGACATCTGGTGTTAGTATTTGGAGCAGCTATCGAAATTTTAACGACATTCTTATGCAAAATAAAAACACGATGCAAGAGAATTATGTAAGGGAACTTTCGGCCATGACCGAAAACTATATACAGGAAAGTTTAAATGACCCTAATCAAGCACAGTCCATTGAACATAATATGGAGCAACTGGTTGGTAAAATACATGATGAAAATACCATTTCATTTAGCACCTTTTTCAAAAGTATGATTGTTCCTTTATTCATTTTGTTTGTAATTATTTTGATAGTAGCAATATGGATTGCTTTAAAAATTGTACGACCTCTCCAAAAACTTTCTACTAGTGTAGAAAGAGCGGAAGGGGTTCAAGAGCTTGAAGTGATTAATGATTGGTATGATGAAGTGCGATCGTTAAAAGAAGTAGTAGAGAACGTTGTAATTCTTTCAGAAAGTAAAATATCTGACTTAACAAATCAGCTAAATTTAGACTCTTTAACAGGAATTCCTAACCGTAGAAGGATGGATCAAATTTTAAATGAATTAATTTTTAATAGAGTACCCCATGCAATAGTCTTAATAGATTTAGATGACTTTAAAAGTATAAACGATACATATGGTCATACTATGGGGGATGAGGTTTTAAAATCCTTTGCTAATCATATGCAGAACAACATTGGTAAACAGGGGATGTGCTTTCGCTATGGTGGGGAAGAGTTTATGGTCATATTACCGTCCGCTACAGTTGATATCGCTATTGAAATAGCTGAAAATCTACGAATAAAGCAGGCTTTACTAGATACCGCATGTGGACGGCCGGTAACATTGTCTGCAGGTATTACGGCTTTTACAACAAACATTATGAATCCGAATCAATTAATCTCCATTGCAGATCAGGCATTATATAAAGCGAAACAATCAGGCAGAAACTGTACCTGTGTCG
>JAEWDX010000432.1 GCA_023389895.1 Bacillota bacterium | reverse complement strand
AACTTTGCACCTCTCAAGTGCTTGTTATGGAATGGATAGATGGGGTTCGCATTACTGACAATGAATCATTACAACGGAATAACATCGATCGCGTCGAATTAGCTCAACGACTTTTTAACATATTTCTTCCACAATGGCTAGAGGCAGGAGTGTTTCATGCAGATCCTCACTCAGGAAATGTTCTGGTCCAAGAAGATGGGACATTAGTTCTCCTTGATTTTGGCATGGTCGGAGAAATCTCGAAAACGGATGCAGCCAATTTTCAAGGTCTATTAGAAGGTCTTTTGTTAAAAAACTATTCAAAAGCAACTGAAGCGTTATTTAATTTAGGCTTTTTATTACCTGGTGCAAATTTAAAGGCAATTGAAAAACTATTAGCAGATGCGATTTCATTTGACTTATCCCAATTAAAGGAATTGGACATCTTTCGCGTAAAAAAAGACATGACTGATCTATTCTATTCATTGCCTGTCCAGGTTCCCACACGGTTCGTGTTTTTAGGACGCTCCTTTGTGACAATCGAAGGAATATTCTTCTCGCTCTGTCCTGAAAAAGAACCGTTTGAAATCATCAAACCAGTCTTTATGAATTGGCTTAACGATAGTGGTACAAATAGATGGAAGCTGTTTTTTAAATGGATTCATTCGCTGCCAGTTTTTCAAATCATTCATTCGATAACAGACTTAATTGAAAAACCCCAGCAATTTCTTGAGCAAAAAGAAGTACAGCAACAAAGAGATTTTCAGTTTACTATTTTTGAAAGCAAGAAAAAGTATGCATTTGTATTCGGAATCATTGGGGTTATCGGAGGATTTTTTGGCCTCTATAAACAGACCGAAATCATCTGGCAAAGTTCATTAGGATTGGCAGGACTTTCTTTATTCGGATATGTGATTACAAGCTGGCAACAGAAAAAGTGGATGAAATCGATTAAGAAGTGATGTTTGAAAAAGGAAGAGGACGAAAGCGTATATCAGTTACTTTCTAGATAGTAAAGAAGTTGGCTAACAGGTCAGTTAACCAGACTTTTTAGCCCCTTTATTCTTCAACTTTTCTCGCTGCCTTCTTTCTTCTATCTCTATCTAAGGCCCAACTTAAGAAAAATCATCATTTTTAAAACGTGGGCTCCATATTGAAGCAACGCCTCTTAATTATTGAAACTTCACCTTCAACTCCACAACCTCAGAACGCGTTCCAATTCTAAATGGCGGTCCCCAAAGACCAAATCCTGTCGTAACGATAGAATGAAGATTTTCTTTTTTCAAATAGCCCCCATCATTTTCATAGATTCTACTCGTTATAAGGTTTGCTGGAGCTATTTGTCCTCCATGAGTGTGACCAGATACGAGAAGATCAATCCCATTTTCACTTGCCTCTGTTAAGGCATTTGGTTGGTGGTCAAGCATAATAATTGGCTTCGTTTTATCTAAAGCATAGACAATTTCTTTGATGCTTTTTCGGTTTTGATCTGTTAAATCATTTCTGCCAACAATATAGAAATGATCATTCACGCTAACCGCCTCATCAGAAAGCATTGTTATGCCCGCTTTTTCCATTTCGGCAAAAAGCTGTGCTAAATCATTTCCATAATAATCATGATTTCCAGATGTAGCATAAACACCAAGCGGCGCTTTAATTTTCTTCATCGTTTCTCCTACATCTTTCTTCAAGAATGGGCCGATCTGATCATCGATGATATCGCCAGGCATAAGAATCATATCTGGCTGCCTTTCTTCGATTATTTTCACAAACTTCTCCAGATGATGTTTCCCTACCGTTTTTCCAATATGAAAATCTGATGCTAGTAGAATAGAAAGCTCCTTTGGCTCCGACTGCTTCTCAATTGAAACTTCATATGTCCGCACAACTGGATTCCAAGCATTATAGGAGCCAACGATAAATACACAGATGAAAAACGCAATGATTGACCAGCCAATCAGTTTTATTCCCCTCTTTTTAGCAAAAAAGTAAATAAGGTTAGCAATCGGTAAAATTATTAGTCCATACGCAATAATTAAAAGCCACATTCCACTTATGAACGCAAGAATCTCAGAGGATACAAATCTTTCCACAATCACATTCACCGCTAAAAAAGCAATGCACACAATATACGCCTTCTTATAGCGAAAGGAAAATACTTTTTTCAACCAAATAAAACCGTTATACCCTATGTAAAAACAGAGGGCAAAATAAATTAACATAAACAGACCGAATATCATCATCATTAGCTATTTGCTCTCCTACTCTTCAAACACGTATGTATATTTATCATTTTACCAAGTGAGCATCTTAAATGGTACTTTTAAATAGCAACGATAACCTGCTAACTCTTTTTGAGGTTCTCCATTTAACCCATGTATAAAAATTATTGCAGTGTTATTCTTTTTGTTCCATACTTCATATAACCCTGCACTTTTTACTAATTTTTTTTAAGTAAGCCCACCTACTTATTCTTCTCTTTTCCAATATTCATTGTAAATGGCGAAGTTGGTTTTGTTTTCATAATTACTTGTTCAATCAGCAAAAAAGCCTTAGTCAATAGACTGGGCTTTTTTGCTGCTCTCATCCAAAGCCTTTTAAATTTTAAATTGTTACTTGTCCACTTCCAGAACACATCTATTTATCGTACACTGTAACTGAATGTATCCACATAAATATTAATATCGAAATTGTTCCATTTCTTCCTCTGTTAATTCAAGTGGTTTTTTTCCAGCTCGTTTACAGTAGTTATGCATATCACGAAATCTAATTCTAGGTGGTGCATCGCTAGGCTCAACATACTTTCCATTTGGAAAAGCGGCGTCCATGTCATCTATATAATATTTATTAGGCACAATATCATCACGCTCCTTCCTCACTGCTGTTATCCCACTGGGGCTTCTATGAAAAATAAAAGGGCTTAATTTTGACATAGATTGACACCTCCTGGAGAGTATTTTTTTAGATGAGATTTCGAAATACTTGTCTCAAAGTAATAATAAGGTTTCCCATCTATGTAATTCGAAATTACTGCTTTGAGATCCTTATAATAAACTTCATTATGATTCTTTTTTGCCTCTAATCCAACAAATCCTTCAAATTCAGGAATAGAAAGGCTATAAGCCATCGCAAAAGATATTAAGTTTTTTCCTATGGCAGCATATTGTTGGTTTGGTTTGTTAAATTGATTATGAGGAGCTGACTCCATTAACGCAATATGAATCAATTGGCTGTGTTCCCATTCTTGGATTGCAATAATTCCTTGTATATCTTCATGATTCCCTAAGACAAATAAGCCAAACACCCTGTTCTGTTCATTTTTGAATTCTTTTGCCCAATCAAACCAACCATTCCTTTTTGAGAGTCCATATGTTTTTACATCAGACTTATCTAACTCTCGAAAACAAACATCAACAGATTTGCCAGTCTTCACATCAAAAATCATGCTTTGTAATTATCTCTCTTCCTTTAATTCATATGTTTATTATACCATAAACTATTATTTTAAATATTCTATTTTTTCTTTATATCTGATATTTGTATTTTGTCAATATTTTAATACACATGAATTTTTCACCAAGAATAAATTTTTTCCTCCGAAGTTGTTTAAAGTAATTTTCCCTTGTTTGCACCATTTTCTAACCGTTTTTCTGCTGAAGCCTAAGTATTTTTGCAATCTCTTCAGGCTATAAAACATAATCATCATCAATTTATCAAAATTTTATTAAAACAAAAAAACCCTCTTCCTAGAAAGAGGGCAAAACAATATTAATGCTCTGATGGAATACCAAGAAGTGAAATGCTGTGCTCCGATGGAATACCAAGAAGTGATAAACTATGCTCGGAAGGAATTCCTGCTAATTCATATGTAATGGGTAGGCTATGCTCTGAAGGTATACCAGACAACTCCATTCCATTTGAAAAAGAGAAAACTCCACCTGCTAGTCCTAAAGTTAATGCTCCAGTTAAAATTAGCTTCCTCACTCAACTCACCCCTTTCTAACTATTTTTCTACTATATATTAACATTTGTAGAGTAACTTTTCCATTTCAGTTTCAATTATTTTTATAAATTTATCATTTTTTTGCATTTTTAGTATATAAATAGACTCATTAAGGAATTCTCTACCTTTTTCTTTATTACCAAGCTTGATATGATTCTCTCCAGCTTGATAGTGAAAATTTGCAAATAGATATAATAACTCTTCATTAATACATAAATCAATTCCTTTTTGACAATATATTAAGGATTCGTTATATTCTTCAGTCTCTGTTAATGCCTGTGATAAACCAAATAATGCTTTTAATTTCCCTTTAGGCTCCAATATATATGGCAATTTTTCTAAGTTCCTAAGAGCATCCTTGAAAATAGAAATGGCATTGCCATAATTCTCTTCCTCTTTACATAATATAGCTATGCTCGTTAATATTTCTATTTCTCTTTCATTTAGCCCTCTTCTATTCGGATTAGTTATATTTATCGCTTCATTTAACAAATTAATTGCTTTCGCAAAATCATTTTCTAAATAAAAAACCACTATACCTTGATGCCAAATGAGAAACTGCTTTAATGCACCCGTTTGAAAAATCGGATTAGTTAATTCCTTTTGGACAATCTCATAGATGGCATGATAATTCCAATAACGTTTATGCTTATTAATAATTCGGATAACTGCGTTTGAATAATTAATAGTAGAGTTAGTAGCAACATTAAAAAAATAAGTTAGGTCAATATCTAACCTCTCCGCTAGCTTATCTAAATTTTCTAAACTCGGATAAGCCTTTTCCTTCTCAAAAGCAATTAGTTCATCCTCAGAGCAGATGTCCTTTGATAGATCCTGAATACTTAAATTCCTATATTGACGAAAAGATTCTAGGGTTTCACCAATTAAATACCTTTTTAAACTCATCATCTTCCCTCATTTATTTAAAGTTTAAGATATTTCTATAGTATCATAAACCAAGTAAACTGGTTTATCATTGTGAAAACCTTCCTTACTCTTATTAGGTAATTATTTACCTATTTTGAATTTTACCAAATTTTTCAACATTCTACAACTATCTCCTTGATTTTTATCATACCTTTATTACTTTAAATCTCT
>JAEWDX010000400.1 GCA_023389895.1 Bacillota bacterium | reverse complement strand
CAATTGTATACTTTGCCATGAAAAAACCTCCCAAGTTTTTGAACAAATTCTTCTTTATGATTTCTTTGTGAAGATGAAAACACTTTCTTCCCCTCTATTGTAAGACTGAATGATCAACTTTTCAATAGAAAAAGTAATGAGAATGCTTATCAGCACTGTGTAGAATAATTTCGACAAATGTTGAATTTAATCGAACGATAATTTTTTATTCATGCTAAAATAAAAGTAAATGTAATTCGGGTGAAAAAATGATAAACGATGCATGTTTTAAGATGCTTTTATTACATTGTTTACATAAAATCGATGGACAGAGGACGATTTATTCGATTCTGCATCTTTTAAATGGGAAAAAATCGGCGCAAACGATTCAAGACGCCCATTTATTTCAACTAACAACGCTGTTTGGCACCGGTCAGATGATAACGCGCTTTGATTTAGATAATATAATTGCCGCTTTAGTAGATGAAAATTTTGTAACAGAGCAGGATAAACAAATTTACACCATAACGAAAGAAGGAAAGGATTATTTAAGGCGTTTATTAGCGAATGAATCGTTTCCTAAAGATTTGAATGGGTGGAAATTTCATAATATCACCTCTTTATATTGGGAAAGATTATCTTTTTTTGTTCAAGTAACATCTGAGCTAAGACATGGGAATGCTAAATACATACCGATTCAACAGAAGAAGGAAACGCATAGCTGGCTTAAAAAATTTTTAATTCAAACCGAACTATCACGTGAGGACTTAAGTGTACAGCTTTATCATGAGTTGCGAACATGTCTCGAAGCAAATAAAGAAATAAATCCTGCCGTCCTTGTGATTAGATTAACAGGAAATAAGAGGATTGGGTTAACGGCTCGACAAGCTGCTGAATTTCTTGGGCTAAGCTATTGTTCTTATCATCTGCAATTTTTAAGTATTTTACATTATATGCTGGAGCAGCTTAATAATGGAGAAAACTCGTTTCCTTTATTATTTCAAATCATTTCTGATCAAATTACGAATTCGTCATTAACGGTATCAGCTAGAAAAACCTATCCTTTATTAAAAAGAGGATGGAGTATTAAAGAAATTGCTGATAGAAGAAAATTAAAGCAAAATACGATTGAGGATCATATTGTTGAAATAGCTTTAAATATCGCAGAATTTAATATTTCTCCCTATATTAGCGAAGATCTGCAGGAGTTAATTGCAAGTGTAGCAAGAAATAATAGCTCTAGACAATTAAAGCATATTCGGCAACTTGTTCCACATGCAGATTATTTTCAAATACGTCTCGTTTTAGCAAAAGCTGGTGATAAGCGATGATATTAGAAAAACAACTTAAAAAACATTTTAATTATGAGGCATTCAGAACAGGGCAGAAGGAAGTTATTTCATCCGTAATGGCGGGAAGAGATACATTAGCTATGCTGCCTACAGGTATAGGGAAATCATTATGTTATCAATTGCCAGGGTATATGTTAGCTGGACAAGTTATTGTGATTTCTCCACTATTATCGTTAATGCAGGATCAAGTTGAGCAATTAATGATGAATGGTGAGAAGAGAGTAATAGCCTTTAATTCTTTTTTAACTATGGAGGAAAGAAACGAGGCCATTCTTTACATGCACGAATATAAATTTATCTTTCTTTCTCCAGAAATGCTGCAACTTGACTATTGCTTAAGCAAGCTAAAGCAATTAGAAATCTCGTTATTTGTCATAGATGAAGCGCATTGCATCTCTCAATGGGGCTATGATTTTAGACCGGATTATTTAAAGATTGGTGAGATTAAGAAACGATTAGGAAATCCTGTTACGCTCGCTTTAACGGCAACTGCGACGAAGGAGGTAAGGGATGATATTATTTCCATACTCTCCTTTGAAAATGGTTATGAATACATTGATACTGTCGATCGACCAAATATTGCACTAAAGGTTGAATTGCTAGAAACACATGAGGAGAAAATGGCAAGGCTCATCGAATTAGTGAGCATTCTTGAAGGTCCGGGAATCATTTACTTTAATAGTAAAAAAATGTGTGAACAAGCAGCAGCCTTATTGAAAAGTAATGGGATTGATCGAGTAATGGCCTATCATGGAGGGATGGAGCAAGAGAATAGAATATTAATTCAGCAGCAATTTCTTTACGGTCAGCTAAAGATCATTTGTGCTACAAGTGCTTTCGGTATGGGGATTAATAAAAATAATGTTCGTTTCGTCATTCATTTCCATATGCCATTACAAGTAGAATCCTATTTACAGGAAATCGGTAGGGCTGGAAGAGATGGAAAAAAGAGTATCGCCATTCTTTTATATACACTTGGTGATGAACAGATTGCTTATCAGCTTGCGCAAGGTGAATTTCCGGACGATATTCAAATGGATTTGCTCATTCATTGGTTTAAGGAAAATAAGCAGGCAATAAATACGCTCTCTCGATATGAAAAAGAGTTAAGGAGAATGGCGAATCTGACAGATATTCAATGGCGGTTAGTCAACGATTTTCTCCAATTAGAAAATAATAATGATTATGTTCAAAGTATGGCTAAATTTAAAATCTATGTAAATGAACGCCGTCATATCAAGCGTGAAAAGATTCAAGCGATGCAGCGTTTGATTATTACAACAGAATGTCGCAGAAAAAATATCTTGAAGTATTTTGAGGAAGACGTGAAAATAGTGATAAAAGATTGCTGTGATAAGTGTGGAATAGAAATGAATCATTTCTCCCCAAATAGAATAGATAAAGCAGCAGCTAGCTCAATGTATAATTGGAAAAGACATTTAACGGAGCTGCTTTTAAATGAATGATTTTAAAATGATGAAGGATAAGTATAGTGGAATAATAAATGAACTATCTGATAAAGAATTATTATTCCATTTGTATTTAACACAAATGATTTTACTTTTTGTTTCGATCATCCTAAGTGTTATTTTATTTGATAGTTTTCGGGAATTTTCTGATTTATTCATATGGAATGATTTTAATATTTTATTAATTGGCGGAACAGCTGGATTAGCGATTGTTTTACTTGACATTATCTTCATGAAAATATTGCCATTATCTTTTTATGACGATGGTGGTCTGAATAAGAGAGTTTTTCGCAATAGAAGTGTTATCCATATCGGATTTATTGCGGCAATTGTATCCTTTAGTGAGGAATTGCTCTTTCGCGGAGTGATTCAAACCCATGTTGGGCTAATTATCACAAGTATTATTTTTGCAGTTATTCACTATCGATATTTATTTAATTGGTTTTTATTTTTAAATATCATTGTACTTAGCTTTTTTATTGGGTTTATTTTTCAAATGACTGGTAACTTATTTGTTACAATCTTTATGCACTTTATTATTGATTTTTTACTAGGAGTGCTCATTAAATTTCGTTATAAAGGACAGGAAGGGATATTCAATGAATAGAGAAGATCCTTATCGAGATCATGCAGAACGACTGAGAAAGAAAATGGATAAAGCGTCTGAATCTACGAATTCTGTAAAAGAAAAGGAAGAACTACCACCTAGAAGTAGATTGCATCGCGAAAAAAGAAAAAAAAATAAATGGAAAATAAAATATCCAGTCATTAGTCTCCTCGCTTTATTTTTTATATTGCTACCGGTTGTTATTTTTAGCATGTCTAAATATTGGGATATTGATAAACCAAGAAATTCGAATAAAGCCGCTACAACCGAATCGAGCTTTGAAACAGTTGGTTTTGATGAAAAAGAGGAGGAAAAGGGGACGACAATTGAGGAAAATCAAAAGGTCCCGAATG
Organism: Bacillota bacterium; assembly: GCA_023389895.1. Taxonomy (GTDB): domain Bacteria; phylum Bacillota; class Bacilli; order Bacillales; family Cytobacillaceae; genus Cytobacillus. Next base: position 1,074 of record JAEWDX010000400.1, on the reverse strand, counting down.
AAAACCCTGAACCTTCTAATAAAGTGGAAGAGAAACCGGTATTAGAGCAATCACAAAGTAATGAAGAAGAAGAAATTCCATCAGATCAAAATATGGCAAATGATAAGAGTGGGGAAGAAGTAGAGCAACCTGGATCTTCAGACAAAAATACTGGCCAAGACGTTATCTATCATACTGTGAAAAAAAGTGAAACGGTTTATCGAATTTCGATAAATTATTATAATTCACCATCAGGGGTAGAAATGATAAGAAAAGCAAATAACTTAAAAAATGATCATATTCAAACAGGCCAAGTTTTAATTATTCCAATGAATAAATAAAGTAAAATAAATAAATACATCCACTCATTCATAACTCATTGTACAAGCTCATACAATGAGGGTGAGGGGGATGACTTAATATTCATATTCTACATTCTCCTTACTATGATTCGATGATGGAGGAAGAAGAATGGAAGCTTCTATTAAATCGCTTGACGATCGTACAGATGAGGCGACGAAGCAAATGCTGCAAAAATTAATTGAAAGAAAAAGAAAATTTGATAGATTTAAGCTCAGACATTTAATTGTCATGTGGGCTACGATTTTTATTGCATTTTTCTATTTCATTTATTTATATTATTTCGTTTTGGAGCCCTATTCCAACTCCTTTGCGGCGATGTTTTCTGTTTATATCAATCAATCATCGAATCTATATGCATTAATTGCTGTCGTGGGTTTATATGGTCTGATGAATTTATTGCGAGAGAAAAGAGAAAAGGCTGAGAAAGAATATCATGCACTTAGATGTGAAATTATCGATAAAAGCAAAGACCTTTGGAAAAAGGAAGAGGAATGGAAGAATCGTCATCTCGTTTTTAATATGATAAAAAAAACATATGATATCAATCTATTTCATGAGAATAAATAAGAAAAGCGGAAGCGCCTTCGGAACAATCAAAAAACAGATTGTTCCTGCAATGATTATTCATAGAAGCTTTCCTTAGTCTTCAGCGGCGTATGGACTGGACTGACCTCGACTGAGATAAAGGAAACACGACGAGTGAGAACGAGTCGATGTTGACTTATCGTAGGG
>JAEWDX010000353.1 GCA_023389895.1 Bacillota bacterium | reverse complement strand
TGAACAACCGTTATATTTAATTCTCCATCAACCGGAGAAGCCTCCGGGGAGATTTTCATTCCTCCACCATAATATGGCTGATTGGATATACTTACAAACCATGCAGACTCAAATGTGTATGTCTTATCATCAATATTAACTTCAATCGTCTTACATTTATAAGTAAATAGATTTTTCAAGAGAAAATAAACATAGGCAAATTTCCCAAGTGCTAATCGATTTAGAAACTTTTTTACCGTCGAGCGATTAACATCTCGACAAATAAGTGCATCTAGCCCTACCCCCATATTATTAATAAAATAAATCTCTTTCCCATCTTGTTTCGTTATTTTCCCAGTATCAACAAGAGTCGCTTCCTTATTCGCATTATTTATTAAGAAATTAAGTGCATCAATCGGATTTCGTGGGGTGTCAAATCCACGAGAAAAATCATTTCCTGAGCCACAGGGAATATAGGAAACTTTCACATGATGAAAATTCACAGTTCCATTTACCACCTCATGCATTGTTCCATCACCGCCAACAGCGGCAATAATCGTTTGCTTTCCACTAGCGTTAAGCGCAAGCATTTGTGCGATTTCTTTTGCGTGACCACGATACTCTGTAAAAAATGCTTTATACGACATCTTTTGTTCTTGAAGGATCTGCTCTAGCCGGCGCCAAACTTTAAGACTGTAGCCATTTTTCGCTTGTGGATTAATAATAAAGTATATGTTATTCATTCATCTCTATCCTTTATGAAAATTCAAAAATACAAATGTGATTATTCATCTACATCTGTTACTTCCCATTCAAGTCTTCTTACAGAAGTTGTTTGACAATATTGCAATAGTGCCTGCGCACCTTTTAATTGTATATGTTTTAGGGGTGAACGTAAATTTCTCATGTTTGCAAACCATTCATCATGGTTTCTTCTCTCAATAAGGGTAATATCAAAAGGCAATCCTGGAAAATCGACATAGCCGTTCCTACAAAGAACCGCTTTATGAATCGGCATTTCAATCTCATGAACGTCGAAAATCTGTTGAACAATCTTCCCTGTTCGATTTAATGATAAAAGTGGATTTAATACCTTTTTCTCCTTCCCTTTACTGCGCTTCAGCCAAAACCTTTCTCTCGATCCAATATATACAGCCAAATCTTCTTCCTCAAGGAAGCTTATACACCATACTCCAGTTGGAGTAAGAATGATCGTATCCACCTCAACAGGCGCTTTTTTTAATAAAAAGAGCGGTGAATATAAAACTAAAAATGTATCAGGAAAACGCTGCAAGAAATATTTTAATTTTTCATCATAGTAATAGACTTTATCGACAAAGGACTTTTCTGTTAGTGTTGAGCCCGCCCACTTCATTTGAAAACGAAAAATTTGATCAAGAAATTGCTGCTTCAGCTCATCCAGACTGTCAGGACGATAAGTAAAGGTTGGCTCAAAACCAAGAACGACTTCTTCAGAGCCATCTTCCTCCTCGCTCATCTCCTCTTCCTCATGAGTTAGTTCCTCATCGTCATTCTCTTTTTTCCCTCGCTTTAAAAAGCCCTTAAGTTTATCCATTAATGGCTGTTTCTCCTCTTCAAGCCAATCAAAGTCGTCCTGCTCTGTTTGAAACTGTGCTGAAAAAAGGGGATCGTCTGCATGATCCCAAGCCTGCTGCAATTTTTTCCATTGCTGCTTTTTCAGTCTGACATAGCGAGAGGGATATAGATAAATATTTTGTTCATAGCGTGATACATAGTCCTGCAATTTAATAAGCTGTCCCATAACTGTGCCTTCCTTATCTATCCTTATTTTAAAACGAGATTAAAGGTCTTAGTAAGATTAGTTTATTCGTTCAAAAGCGGAAAGATTGCGATTTTTTCATACTTCGGGATTCTATCAAAATGGGTTTGATACAATACGACCTCATTTACAGGAAATGATAATGGTGCTTGATAAAAGGGATTGTTTTCTGTAAGCAATCTCGCTGCAAATGGTGTTGTGCCAATCCATTTTCTTGCCAATGTGATATGCGGTTTAAATGGTCTTATATCTAATTCAAAACCAGCTTGCACACAAGAAGAAAATACTTTATTTCTTATCGACGATAATTGAATTTCTTTAAGTGTATCTGCCCAAAAAATTCTTGGTTCATCTTCTTTGCCAAAAACACCAAGTTGGTTAATATGAAGATAATAACTTTTTTCACCATCTAAAGAAGCTTGAACAAGTGATTTAGCGGCGAGGAGTTTGTCCGCTTGTGCAGCTCCAAGAAAAGCCAATGTAAGATGATAGTCTTCCTGATGAACCCATCTATTAAATGGCAACTGCTCCCTTAAAGCTAAACATACTTTGTTCAATTCACGCTTCGTCTCCTCTGGTAAGCTAACAGCAAAGAAATAATGTGATTGCCTTTCCATCGTTACCTCCGTTAAGCGCGTGACATATAAAGTGAAACTCAATCAGTGGGGATCTTACAGCCCGTTAATGCGGGATAACTTTATATTAGCAAATGTTCCTAATGAATGCACTATGGGCATCATGAAGAATATATCGACAATCCCAAGCATATTAACCTAGATGTATAATAAAAAAAGCAAGCAATCCTCTAAAGGATCAACTTGCTTCTTTTACAAGCTTATTTCTCTTCAATAGCTAGTCAGTAAGCCTGATTTTCTCTATGAGAGTTGGCTCACCGTACCGCATTCCTTTTCAATTTCTTGTTTGAAAAGGGATTGCAGTTTCTTCGTAACTGGACCTGGGCTGCCATCACCGACTTTTTTCCCTTCAATTTCAACAACAGGTGTGATTTCTGTCGTTGTCCCAGATACGATTACCTCGTCAGCTTGAGTAAGTTCCTCAAGTGTAAACGCTCTTTCCTCAAATGGAATATCATTTTCTAAACAGCTCTTCAACATGACCTGTCTTGTAATTCCATTTAGAATTAAATGATCGGCTGGATGGGTAATGACTTTGCCGTCTTTAATGATAGACACATTAGAGGCACTACCTTCCGTTACAATCCCATTTCGATGCTGAATAACCTCATAGCAGCCAGATTCAACAGCATGTTGCTTTGCTAATAAGTTGCCGATTAAATTTAAGCTCTTAATATCACAAAGAAGCCAGCGAATATCATCGTGCAAAACCGTCTTCACACCTGACTTCATATTTTCCTCAGGTCTTTTTACTTGATTTGTATAGGCGATAAAGGTTGGCATCACATCATTACTTGGAAAAGCATGGTTTCGTGATGAGACACCTCGTGTTACTTGCATATAAATCGTTCCACAGCTTACATTATTTTTTTCAACAAGCTCCAGCAACATGTCTTTCATTTCATTAACAGTATAAGGAATATTCATTCTAATTTTCTTTCCACTGCTAATAAGCCGCTCTAAATGCTCTGTTGCTGTGAACATTTTCCCGTTATAAACACGGATGACTTCATATACACCATCGCCAAATTGATACCCTCGATCCTCAATATCAACCTTTGCCTCTCTACGATTAATCAATTCCCCATTCATTATGACAAAATCCATTTTGTCTGCCACTCCCCAAAATATGTATTAAAATTCGTTTTGGACTATTTATACGGGCAATCTTATCGCAGATTAACGGGCTGTACAACCCCTTAATTAGATCAGAATTAAAATTTATTTTTCCTATTCCCAGGGTCTACAGCCCCTTAATTAGATCAGAATTAAAATTTTTATTTCCTATTCCCAGGGTCTACAGCCCGTAAATGCCCGATTGGCTCTACTAACACTCAGTGGGAAATTCATTCACTGAGTGAAGTTTCGCCTTATCGCAGATTAACGAGCTGTACAACCCCTTAATTAGATCATAATTAAAATTTATTTTGCAAGCTCTGAAATGGCTTGGGCATAGATTGCCGTTGCCTTTAATAGGTCTTCAATATAAATGTATTCATCCTTTTGGTGAGCAATGTCTTCTCTTCCTGGGAAAAGTGGTCCAAATGCGACCCCTGATTTCAATGAACGAGCATAGGTACCTCCACCGATTGAAAGCAATTCCGCCTTTTCGCCTGTCTGCTCCTCGTACACCTTTTTCAATGTTTGAATAAGCTTATCGTTTTCATCCACATGATGAGGCTTAGAATCAGAGAAGTTCTCGATTACAAAGCTTTCGTCTTTTATTAAAGCTTCAAGCTTTTCGATTGTATCATCCATTTTATTCGTTACAGGATAACGGACATTTAAGCCTAATCGTCCACCATCCTTTTGTGTATACATTAGCTTG
>JAEWDX010000338.1 GCA_023389895.1 Bacillota bacterium | reverse complement strand
TGCTCCTTTATCTCCTATTAGAGCATCTTTCCTCCCATTCTATTGAAAAAGTTGCCCCTTTATCTCCCATTAGAGCACCTTTCCTCCCACTCTGTTGAAAAAGATGCCCCTTTATCTCCTATCAGAGCTTCTTTTCCTTCGAATTCCCTGAAAAGATGTCGCTAATGGTTGCTTTACGGCATCTTTTTCCCAGATTCCCCCGAAATGATCCCGCTATTGGAAGCTTTACTACATCTTTCCCCCTGGAACCTCCTGAAATGATCCCGCTATTGGTAGATTTATAGCATCTTCCCCCATAATTCCGATTAAAAGAGTCACTTTAGAAAAAAATTTAAGACCGCTCTTAATGTAAAATAAAGAAGCTATCCAATAAGTGGACAGCTTCTTTGGAAAAGTAAAGTGTGATTCATAGTTGCCTATCGCGCGTTCACGACAGTCACATCCTCCTCAAACATTTTGTTTTTAGTCATGCTTGTCCTTCTAGAACATTCGTTTCAGGAGGACAAGGAATGTATCGCTGACGAATTTTTTTGTTAATCGCTCTCTCGGGTAGCTAATTCTTCCTGAGCAATTATTTCCTCTCCTCAACGATTATTTCTATTTCTTCTTCCTGATCAGGCACATCCGGCTTTCTCTCTTCTTCTTCCTCTTGCTTTTTCTCTTCTTCCTCTTGCTCTGCTAATTCTTCTTGTTTTTTCAGCTCTTCAACCTGTTTTTGTTCTTCCGATTCTTTCATTTGCTGATCGATTGAAGCCATTAAGCTAGTAATCTCATTCATTTGAACTGCAAGGCTACTATTTTGAGCTTCGATGATTGCGATCTTATCATTCAGATCTGTACTTAGCTCATTTAAGGATTGGAGATGATTTCCGAAACTTGTATATTCCTCCTCAAGCTTCTGAAGCAACAGCTCAGTTTCCTCTTTATTAAAATTCATTTGCTCTAAAATTTCATTGAAAAACAACGGATCATAACCACATTCTTCAATTGCCCTCTTCTTTATTTCCTCAATCAATTTAATTAGCTCAGCGATATCCTCGATCCCTCCTTCAAGTTGTTCCCTTACTTCAGGAAAATCATTCGCAATGACTTCTTCTAATTTTTCAATGATTCCTTTAACCTCTTCAATTACATTCTGAAGCCTCTCAATATTTTGCTCATTAGCCAATATTCTTCCTTCCACAGCGATCATTTCTGTATGTAAAAATGATTGCACGGCTTGAAGTCCGCCAATAGTAGATGCATCCACGGAATTATCATTTAGAGTAGTGTCTGTCCCATCTTTTGAATCCCCTAAAAAGCGATCTAGATCGGCTGTTATCTCTGGAATATTCATTGCTACCATTTATCCTACTAAGTCATTTACAGCTATTCGCGCTTCTTTTTTCACCTCATAGGTGCGATCCTTATATGCTTGAATCGTTTCTGGAAAAATGAAGCAGGCCTGAATATCCATTTCATCTTCTTGAGGATGGACGTACGCTCCATATGTTGCTGAAATCAAATTCGTCCCACTCAAAATAACGATTGATAATGCTAAAATAATGATGAAGGGTTTGAGCTTGTTCATATAATTTCCCTCTTCCATCGCCACCACTCAATTTAAGCAAATCTCTAATTATCCCCATTATTTATTGGAAAAACTAATCTCTACTTCTTTATTTTCTCCAGGAACGGCTGCTGTAAAGATAACCTTAGCTGCGCCAGTAGCATTCGTAACTTTCCAACCGTGCAAATCGGTAAATGCGGCAACAATTTTTCCAGCTATTATAGCTGTTGTATCAGCTTTCGAAAATTGAATCGTCTTTGTCGATTGATTAACGCCATCCGTAAAGTAAACATCAAAATTGCCGTCCCGTTGAATCGTGCCGTGAATGTTCAATGTTATAACTTGGCTTGCTCCTGAATATGGTTTCATGCCATCTTGAACATTGATTTGGTTTTCTGGAATGTTCGCATGTGCTGCTTGAGTGTATGTTATCGATATTTTCACATTCTCATAATCCCTTTTTTCCTTTGAAGTAAAAACGACCTTCGTTCCATCTCGCTTCACTTCCCATGCATCCTTGAAAGCAAGCCATGCCTTCTCTTTGCTTTCTCCAATGCTGTCGACAAGATTTTTTGCAAGACGCTTTCCATCAAATCGACTCGATTCTGGCGGAGAAACATCCCAAACAGTTTGATTAATCATTGCTTTTACAAGATCACCATCACTAAACCAGAAATCAAAGCCCCCGTTTCCTCCGCTCGGTTTCCCTTCACCAAAGTCAAACATGATAATAGTTTGCTGCCCAAGTGATGATGCTTCTCCACTTACCGTATTTACAACCGTTCCGTTTATCTCATTCGGAGCGACTGCTTCATCATCAATTTGCATTGCCACTACCTCAAGCTTGATATTTCCTGTCATTCCTTGAAAATCGATATCATGATCACCATGAGGCCAATCAATGAGGATTTTGAGACTTTCTGTATCCGCCTCTGGTATAAACGTGCTTTGCAAATCGTTATCCGTCCACGTTCCGCTCATATTTCGTTGCAGCGTCATCACAATTGGACTAGTTCCGTCTTCTGGGAATAAATCTCCACTTGGAAGGACATTTATTTTGTATTCGACAGGGACCTCCGTATTGTTTTTATTAATTTGGAACGTATACGCTTCAATTGTTTTCATTCCTGGATATAGCTTTCCGGCGAGACTGAATTCCGCATCACCAATAACAGTGCCATCAGCATTGACCGCTTCTACCTCGAAGCTTGCAGCTGTCACTGTATTTTTATCACTCGTAAAGCTCTTTGAAAAATAAGCGAACGTGCCCATCGTGGCAATTGCGATCATAATCACAATAAACAAACTTAGTCCCAATTTTTTCTTCAATTCATTTTCTCCTTTCGAATGGCTTATTTTTTCTTACATCGCATTCGCATAAATAAAGTAATAGCTTGTCCTGCCTCTTCTCACCTCCTTAACCTTTTAACCCTTGATTTGACACGTTCTTAGTGAGGCTCATTCTTTTATTCCATCCGATTAAAAAAGTAGTAACAAGTAAGGCTAGTATTGTGATAACTCCGACCGGGCTCTTAATAAAGTTAGCTAGATAGCCAAACTTCGGAAGGAGAAAGACCATTGAACCAACAATTTGCTCTGATTGAACTAATTTCTCATCCTCAATGTTATTGGCATCCCCCTTTGTTTGAAAAATAATCTCCCCATCTTGTGTAAATAAATCTATTATTCTATGCGTAACGAGTGTACCGTTTCCTATTCGGTAAGTGATGACATCGTTCACCTGTAACAGTTCCGCATGAATTGGCTTGACGATGATTAAATCACCTGTCTTAACCTTTGGCTCCATACTTCCCGTTAACACAGTCATGAATTTATAGCCCATTATGGAAGGCAGCTCGCTTGGGTTTGTTTTTATTTGATAGATTGAATAAATAGCAGAAAGGCTTAAAAGGACCATACATACTAGAAGAAGATTTCCTAAGAGGCGGGTAAACCTTTTGATCATTATCATACCTCCATTTTGCTTTTTGTTCTTTTTTAAGAACACTTAAATTAATTATAGTTCTCACAATAGAATCATTCAATAGATTTTTCTAAATTTTGTTCTTTATTAGGAACTTCGATGGATCAAATTCGCTTTATTATGATTTTTTAGTAGGTTAGTAGGGCTTTATAATTAAGGACATTTCTAAGAATCTCAAATATGCAGGATTTTTGTCGCGGTTCTAGCGGATGAAGCGAAAAGCAGCTTCTACAAAGATTCTTAGTAAGTTTCAGAAAAAAACTAGTTGAGAGGGCATCCGAGCTTATTTGATAAGAGAGGAAATGGAGAGGAGTTGACGAAAGTTCCCAATATCATCTCGCTAATAAGAAAGAAAGGCATCTCCATTAAAAAATGGGATGCCGGGAAAATATTGCTCTAATGTTGCCTTATGCGGCATCTTTTCAAGGGATGCCACGGAAATGGTGCTCTAATTTTACCTTTAGCAGCACCTTTTCAGGAGATACCGTGGAAATGGTGCTCTAATTTTACCTTTAGCAGCACCTTTTCAGGAGATACCACGGAAATGGTGCTCTAATTTTACCTTTTGCAGCACCTTTTCAGGAGATACCACGGAAATGGTGCTCTTTTCTTAACTTTTGTGACATCTTTTCAAGGGATACCGCGGAAATGGTGCTCCATTCCTTCCTTTTGCGGCATCTTTTCAGGAGATACTACGGAAATGGTGCTCTATTCCTAACTTTAGCAGCAACTTTTCAGGAGATACCGCGGAAATGGTGCTCTATTCCTTCCTTTAGCAGCACCTTTTCAATTGATACCACGGAAGTGGTACTCTATTCCTTCCTTTAGCAGCATCTTTTCAGGAGATACCACAAAAATGGTGCTCAATTCCTTCCTTTAGCAGCAACTTTTCAGGAGATACAACAAAAATGGTGCTCAATTCCTTCCTTTAGCAGCAACTTTTCAGG
>JAEWDX010000275.1 GCA_023389895.1 Bacillota bacterium | reverse complement strand
AAATTGTTCAATCAGAATGGAAAGGACCCAATAAATAAGTGCTAATGCGAGAAAGATTTCTAGTGTATGAGCATTATAGTTGCTTGCAATCATTAAATTTGCTTTCCCAACTATATCAATTAACCCGATTGTATAAGCTAATGAGCCTTCTTGAAGAAGGGCTAGTAAACTGTTTCCGAAGTTAGGAAGTGCAACAACGACTGCTTGAGGAAAAATAATTCGTCTATATGCTTGAGAGTTACTTAAACCTGCACTAACAGCAGCCTCGAACTGTCCCTTATCAATCGATTCGTAGGCTGATCTCATCACTTCTGACATAATTGCCGCAAACTGAAGGGTAAAGGTGATGACAACGAAGATTGCGGTATCCAAATCATTTAAGTTAAATCCGAAGTTTTGACCAAGCGCTGGAATCCCGTAATACACTAAGAAGAGTAAGACAATGGATGGTGTACACCTCATGATGGTTGTATAGCCATATGCTATTTTTCTAGCAAGCTTGCTTTTTCCAATCTTTGCAGCAGCTAAGACGAAGCTAAGAAGTGTTCCGAACAATACAGAAAGACCAGCAACCATAAATGTTACTTTTAAAAAAGGGAGCAGTATGGGGAGTGACTCCCATATATAGGATGCGTCAAAATACTTCTCCATTATTTTCACCATCTTCTTATCTGTTCACTGTATTCAATACTTTGAATAAATCTCTTCCATAGAATTCAACCGTCAATTCATCTATTTTCTTTTCTTCCTTCAACTGCTTAATTGTTTTATCATAAGCATCTGCAAATTCTTGTTCTTTTTTATTAAATAACGGCCACGTTTTTATAACGGCAAATTCATTGTATACAACCTCATTTTTTAAATGATGGTATGGTCCATCCTCGGCTGTCACTTGTTTTTCAAAAGGACTTTCAATCATGACGCCGCCGTCAACACGACCTTCATTCACCCACTGGACAACATCTATTGAAAAGGCATCTCCGGCTTCAAGCTTCACTTTATTGTCTGGATTGACCTTGTTGTATTCATCAATAATCGTGTATTGTGCATTATTCGCTGCGATTGGAGCGAGGCTAAATCCTGCTGAAGCGAAATCTGCGAGTGATTTAATATGATCGTTTTCTTTTTTTAATACAAGTCCTGCGCTGCTCAATCCAATAAATTCTTTCGGGAAAATAAATTTTTCGGTTCTCTCCTGTGTCCAGAAAGCATTTTTAACGCCAACTTGATATTTTCCTTGCTCAACACCTAATAACAAGTCATCACTAGATGTTCCAATGTATTCGAATTCATATTTGGGAAGCAATTCATCAACTAATTTCATTACCTCGACGTCGTATCCAGTTGGATTTCCGTTTTCATCTAGCCATGAAATTGGTTTTGAAGCTTGATCATAGGCAACTTTTACTTTTCGAATGTTTTCATTATTGTCGACCGGTGAATTTGAAGCTGAATTAGAACCGCAACCTGTTAAAAAAATAATGAACGCCAAACTTGTCGCTGCTATTTGAAGAAATTTTTTATTTATCATTATTCAGTTCTCCTTTATAAATTGACTTTGTCTTCGCAGAGTAATGGGCGGTAAGCCCCTGCTGATTGAGCTTCATATTATTGTTAAGATGTGCATAAAGATGTTTATTTTCAGAATAATAATTGAGTTTCACGTTTAAGACTCGAGTTCTTTAGATAAGTCAACATCGCTCATCAAAGTAAGGTAAATTCCTACATCGTTTGAGCATTAGATTATAAAGGATCATAGAAGCGCCGCCTTTAAATGAACAATTCATACTATTTAGATGTGAAAAATGGGTTATATATTATCATAGCTAAAAAAAGGAAGATGTCAATGGGTTTTTTGAATTTTCTAGGCGTTTGTGAAGAAATGGGCTTGCACATAAAGTGAAACTCAATCAGTGGGGGTTTTACAGCCCGTTAATCGAAAAGATGCTCTAACATTGCGAATGTAGGAGAGAATCGTCCTCAATGGCAATGATTGAGGCGAAACGTGGAACGAAAAGGAGAGAATCGCCCTCATTGGCAACGAATGAGGGCGAATCGGAGAAGCAAAAGAAAAGAATCGTCCTCAATGACAATGATTGAGGACGATTTGATAAATTGATAGATGAGAATAAGAGCTTTTTTTATAGTGAGACGTAGATAACATATATGAATAAAGTATAAGTTTTTACTTGTTATAATTTTGCTCAATTGCGGATAATGCTATTTTTTTAATCGTCAGGTCATCCATAGGGGGATTATGCAATCCTGCTCTTACATCTCGATAATACCTTTGTAGAGGATTACTGCGCTGAAGACTTTTTGCACCGACAATTCTCATCGCTTTATCGACGATCGAAATAGCTGAGTTAGTAACAGCATGCTTTACAGCCCCAAGTTCATTAGTGAGATACACTCTTCTTTCTTCATCATCATACGCCTCTGCGACACTATAGAGAAAATGTCTAGTTTTCATAAGCTCTAAATCAATTTCTCCAATTAATCGTTGAACATTTTCCAATTGGCTAATAGGTCCAGTGATACTGTTGGGAGAGTGATGATTAGCAAAATGGATTGCATAATCTCGTGCAGCTTGGGCGATGCCTAGATAGCAGGCGGGAATATGAAGAATCCACCCATTCAAATCATTCCCCCGTGGTCCTTTGTTTAGTTCAACAAGCATAGGAGCATCAACCTTTACATTGTTGAGCACAAGATCATGGCTTCCTGTTCCTCTCATAGAGATAACATCCCATGTTTCCTCAATTTGAAGTCCTTCCAAATCTTTATGAATAAGGAAAAATCCAATCGCTTGCTCATCCTCAATCCATGCTGATGTTAAAAAATATGTTAATACAGGGGACATTGTTGTGAAATTCTTTCGTCCAGAAATGATCCACTTTCCATCTTTCTTAATGGCGTGAGTTCCAGGACGACCTCCTCGAGTAGGACTTCCAGTTTGCGCTTCACTAACAGCCCGGTTAACTAAAGCTCCTCGAAGAATTTCCTCTGCAAAAAAGCTTAGCTGCAGTTCATTCCAGCGCCTGCTTTCATAAATTTCTCCGACTCCGCTGACATGCCAGCCGATTGAGAGGGCGGTATTGGCATCAAAACTTGCAAGTGTTTCCTGAAAAAGGAGCATGTCATATACCTTTAATCCTTCACCACCATATTCCTTCGGAAGTGTAGTCTTTGTATACCTAAGATTGATTAAATCCTGAATATTTTCTTTTGGGAATATAGCGAGTTCATCAATTTTAGCTGCATGATTTTTGAAGCTTTCTTCTTTACTATACAGCTTTTCTATCCATAATTTTTGAGTCTCCGTTTTTACAAATAAGCTTCCCAACATTTTCCCCTCCAGTATTAAAATAAATAATTCCGAGTGGTTTTATTGGATTAAATAATAACGAAGCAAAGAATGATTGTCAATATAATTTCCTGAATATTACAGAATTATTGAGTTGTTTAGGCTATGGTGTGGGGAACCGTACCACAAGTAAGCGCATAATTATTATTTTGTGAAGCATCAAAGTACAATTCAATGTCTTTGATGCTTCTTTTTTGATCTCTCATTTCGCAAATATGTTATGATGGTAGACCGCTTAATGTATTACGTTTGAAAATAATCGATATATCGATTATAATTACCGATATATTAAAGGAGGATTGCAATGAGAAGACGAAGAGGTTTTGTTCAATTGGCGATTTTGCATTTGTTGAAGGAAGAATCGATGCATGGCTATCAAATAATGAAGGAGTTGGAGGAACGCTCGAATGGCGTTTATTCCGCAAGTGCTGGGACGATATATCCAGCACTACAAGAATTATTGGAACAACATTTAATCGAACTACATATGGATTCGGATAAAAAGGTTTATTCACTCAGTGGAAATGGCAAGAAGCGGTTAGAGGAAATGAGAAATCATGAGGAAGGCGATTTTTGGGTTGAGTGGAAAGAGAAAATGATGTGGAGGCATTCAGAGGAGGCTGTACAACTGAGGGCGGCAATGGATCAATGGGAAAAAGAATTTCGCAAAGCGATGAAGCGAGCAAGAGGAGATCGAGAAAGCGTTCTTAAGCTAATTACTTTTCTCGATGAAATGACTGATCAGTTAAAAAACAACAGCATGAAGTAAGGGGAAATTTCATGAAGGCGATAAAAAAATTACTACCGTATATGAAACCATACACCATTCTTGCTATTCTAGGGCCGCTTTTAATGTGTATGGAAGTGGTGATGGATCTTTTGCAACCAACAATTATGCAGAAGATGATTGATACAGGCATTGCTAATCAAGATAATGGCTATATTATAAAATTGGGGCTTCTGATGCTGCTAAGCGCAATTGTGGGCTTAATTGGAGGGGCAGGAAGCTCTATTTATGCTGCAAAATCGGCTGTTCATTTTGCAGCGGATATTCGAAGAGATGTGTTTAAAAAGACGGAACAATTTTCAAATCAAAATATCGATGCATTTGGAACAGGGAAATTAATTACGATTTTGACGAATGATGTTATGACGATGCAACAGGCTGTCATTATGACATTGCGGATTTTCGTACGGGGACCATTGTTGTTTATCGGATCTGTTGTGATTGTTTGGTTTACGGCAAGAGAGTTATTCCCTGTGTTACTTGTAGCACTTCCTATCTTGGTAGCTTTCATCTATTATTTCTCAGTTAAATCTGGGAAACTTTATTTGCATGTGCAAAAGGCGATGGATCAGGTGAATACGAAGCTTCAAGAAATGTTAGCTGGGATTCGGGTTATCAAGGCTTTCGATCGTCATGATTATGAGAAAGAGGATTTTCAAGTTGTTAATCATGCGCTTATGAAAAGGAATTTATCGGCCGAGCAACTTGTTTTAACGTTGATGCCAATCATGATGTTCGTTGTGAATTTGGGCGTTATCGCTGGACTTTGGATGGGAGCGATAAAGGTAAATGAGGGGACACTTCAAGTTGGTGTTATTCTTGCCTTTATCAATTATTTAAACATTATGCTGAACGGATTAATGAGTAGCAGTCATGTACTTATGCAAATTGCACGTTCTTTTCCTTCAGCAGAACGTATTATGCACATACTTGAAACAAAAGAGGAGATAAGAGAGCCTGAACATCAGTACTCTAAGAGTAATATCCGAGGCGATGTGGAATTTAAACAGGTGAATTTCAGTTATCGTAAAAATGGAAATTATGTGCTGAAAAACATTTCATTTCAGGCAAAAGCAGGACAAACAATTGGGATTATTGGTTCGACGGGGAGCGGGAAATCGACGCTTGCAAAACTTATCCCCCGTTTATATGATCCAGACTGGGGAGAGATTTTCATAGATGGGATTAATGTAAAGGATATCTCACTTGAAAAACTTCGGACCGCAATTGGTTTTGTTCCACAGAAGGCCCTTTTATTTTCCGGATCAATTGAGGATAATCTTCGTTTTGGAAAAGAAGATGCAACAGTAGAAGAGATGGAACAGGCTGTGCAGTCGGCTGCTGCGAGTGAATTTATTCATCGATTCGACAATACCTTTTCTCATCAACTTATGCAGGGAGCAACGAATTTATCTGGCGGTCAGAAACAGCGCTTATCGATGGCACGTGCTTTTATTCGTGAACCGAATATTTTAATATTTGATGATTCAACGTCGGCAATTGATGCCTTATCGGAATTAGCAGTGCAGCAGGCACTAAGAGAAATATATCCGAACACAACTGTATTTATTATTTCATTAAAAATTTCCTCTATCATTGATGCTGATCAAATACTTGTAATGGAGGATGGGGAAATTGAAGCAAGTGGTACACATCAGGAGTTACTTCAAAAGAGTAAGATTTATCGTAAAATTTATTCATCACAGAGTGGAAGGGAGGTTGAAATAGGATGAGCAAACCTGCTTCACAGGCTAATGCTAATATAATGAATCGAGTCCGTGGTCCACGGGGGATAGGTGGGCCAGTTGTAAAGGCAAAGGATCCACTGGGAACGATCAAGCGAGTTTGGGTGTTTATGGGGAAACAAAAGGCGGCATTAACGGCTTCGATTCTATTTGTTCTCCTTTCCACGCTACTCGGTCTCTTAGGACCATATATGATTGGAATGATCATTGATGAGTATATCCTTCCAAGGGATATAACAGGAACGTTCAAGTTCTCAACTTTACTATCGATCGTTTATATTGCCACTGCCCTATTTACATGGCTGCAAACGTTTTTGATGGTTCGAGTATCATTGCAAACAATTCGGAATTTGCGACAGGATTTATTCAATAAGTTTCAAACCTTATCGTTGAAATTTTTTGATAAGCGTACACATGGTGATTTAATGAGTAGGGTAACGAATGATATTGACAGTTTAAATAATGCGTTGAGTCAAAGTGTGATCCAAATTTTTTCCTCTATTTTGATGATTTCAGGAGTGACGGTTGCGATGTTTTCACTTAATTGGGTTCTTGCGATTGTGACGCTGCTAGTCATTCCAATTATGCTGTTTACGACGAAAAAGTTAATCACATATAGCAGCAGCCATTTTATCAAAAGACAACGAGATTTAGGCGAATTAAACGGATTTATTGAAGAAACGATTTCCGGAAATGAAGTGATCAAGCTTTTTGGAAAAGAAGAAAAAATGAATCGGCAATTTTCAGAGATAAATCAGCGATTACGGCAATCCGCTATGAATGCAGAAACGATATCTGGCTTTCTTGGTCCCGTTAATAATTTCATTAATAATCTCGGACTTGGACTTGTGATTGCAGTCGGTGCCGTCATGACCATTCATGAACTAGCCACTGTTGGAATCATTGCTGCCTTTGTCATTTACTCGCGGCAATTTTTTCGACCTATTAACCAGCTTTCTAATTTATTAAATATGTTTCAATCAGCGATCGCTGGTGCTGAGCGGGTATTTGAAATTATGGATGAAACACCTGATTTACAAGATAAGGAGAATGCGATTATCGTCAATTCCTTGAGAGGAGATGTTGAATTTTCACATGTTTACTTTGGATATGAGGAAGGCAAGGATATTTTGAAAAATATTCATTTCCAAGTGAAAGCAGGCGAAAAGATCGCCCTTGTCGGTCCAACCGGTTCTGGGAAGACAACAATGATTAATTTATTAATGAGGTTTTATGATGTAGCAGCTGGTGAGTTAAAAGTTGATGGACGGGATATTCGTGACTATCAAATAAGCGGGCTGCGAAAAAAAATCGGTGTCGTACTTCAAGATACTTTCTTGTTTTCGGGAACTATTATGGAAAATATTCGCTATGGACGTTTAGATGCAACAGATGAAGAAGTGATGGCAGCGGCAAAAACGGCATCGGCACATCAATATATTAAATATTTGCCTGAAGGTTATCATACAGTGATTACTTCTGGCGGCGCCAATTTAAGTCAGGGGCAGCGGCAATTACTAGCGATTGCCCGGGCTATTCTAGCAAATTCGGACATTTTGATTTTGGATGAAGCGACATCAAGCATTGATACAAATACTGAAATTGAAATTCAAAAGGGAATGAATCGGTTAATGGAAGGCCTAACAAGTTTCATCATTGCCCACCGCTTGAAAACGATCGAAAATGCCGACCGTATTCTCGTTATTCACCAAGGAGAAATCATCGAATCAGGCACACATCAAGAGCTTTTACAGAAAAAAGGCTTCTATTTCAATATGTACGAAAGCCAGTTTAATATTTGAGAGAAATGAAGCATCCTATTCCATCATCGGTTATTGAGCGTAAAAAGGAGATGCCAGGAGGAAGTATAGAATGGCGGAGAAAAGTGGACTTTATTAGAAACCAATTTTTAAAAAGAATAAATGTATTTTTACTTAAATCCAGAAAAATGGAGTTTGCTATTTAGATTTGATATTAGTATATGGTAAAATTTAGTATAGAATTGATTTTCCTGAAATGCTGTACCCACTGATAATAGAAATTCTTAAATTAAGGATATAGCTTTAGTTAAAAAAACGATTTAATCGAGGTAAGATAGATGAATAAAATTGAAAAAGTAATTAATTATATGAGTGAAATTGATTTAAGCACATATTGGAATGGTTTTACAGCAGTTGCTTATGCAATTTACAATAAGGAATTTGTCCATTTATTCAATCATCCAAAATTTAAGAATGAAAGTGAAGAAGCCTTTACTCGGTTAAATTGGAGTAAAGATTTTAGTGGGGCGGATACATTGATTCTATTTGCGGATTACCCTACAGCAATTATAAATTCTGAGAATCATAAAGATATAGAGAGTATATACTCTATACTTATTCATGAACTTTTTCACGGTTATCAATTTTTGAAAGGCGAAAATAGATTTCCAAATGAGGTAATGGGATTTCTGTATCCTATCATAAAGGAAAATATTGAATTGCGTAATCAAGAACGAAACCATTTATTCAGTGCTGTTATGGAGAATGATCAAGCTGAGAAAAGGAAAAACATATTAGAATTTATTAAAAAAAGGGAAAAAAGGAAGCTAATAATCGGGGAGTTTATTCATTATGAAAATCTAGTTGAAACAATAGAAGGGCCAGCTTGGTTTCTTGAATCATTAGCAAAGCATAAAGTAAGTGATCGCTCATTTGAAGAAATACTTGTACAATATAGTGATTTTTTAATAGAAAAGAAACTAGCAAATTTACAGATGAGGAGAAGCTGTTATGCTTCAGGACTGTTTCTTTGCTTAATACTTGATGAAATTTCTCCAACTTGGAGAACTGATTTTCTGACATCTACTCAGTCACTCTATGAATATTTGAAGGAGTATATAGGCGAAGAGCTGTTATCTATTGAACATTATGAAATTAGTGAGGAAACAGAAGAGATATTTCGGTTTATAAAGGAGAAGAAGGAAACGATTTTTTCGGATTTTGCGAAGCAGGATGGATTTAAGCTTTGTCTTGAAGGTCCGATAAAGGTGATATCTTTTGATCCAATGAATATTATTTATCAGGAAAATAAAGCAATTCATCAAAGCTTTGTAAAAGTTCAGATCGCTCAGAAGGAATATCTATTTCAGCAGCCGACATTAGCTTGTTTTGTAGAGGATTTTAGAAATGTTACAAGATTTGAGCTGTTTTTGCATGAAAAACCAACAATTGTGAAAAACGGATTTTTTATAAATGGCATTGGTGAAATCCATGGCAAAATTCAAGAGGACGCTCATTCAATTAATATACAGGTTCCACATGAATGAGAAAACCGGAATTATAATCAGCTAGCCGGTGCATTTGAATGCCTTAATCTTATTGACTTTATTCCTTAATCATTTCATTAATTGGAGAGAAAAGTGAAAAAATTTCAAGGAGGATAATAAAAATGAGATCAAAAGAATATCAACGATAAAACCGTCATTTATTTAATAGAGGACCTCCAGAACCAGGATTGATTTTTTTAGAAAATTTATATTTTGGAGGGGATAGTAGATGAAGAAGAATAGTAAATTTGAGTCGTTAATAAAACAAGCAGAGCAGCCGTTTTCAGGCTGGGATTTTTCCTTTATTTACGAAACGGAACGAGTTAAGAGTAAGCCTTTATCATGGTCTTATGGAAGCATGGCCATATCAATTATTCAACAGGCAATACATGAAATAGATTGGGGCTGGCAGTCCTAAGCCGATAAAGCTTTTAGCTATATCCTCACTAATGAATTTCATTAAGCCAGAAATAATAAACACATAAGCAATCACATAGCGTAAAAGATTCATTGCTGATAAAGAAACCTTCAAAAAAATCCCCTCCTTATTAACATATATGCAGTCATTAGGACAAACAGTCCAAGCGAAACACCAACGTATAAGCTTCCTCATTTCAGAAAAGTCTAATTGCACCACAACCGCGCTAATCGTGCCAGAGTGAGAAGAACCTCAGTGGTTGAGTCACGCAACGACGTTAATCGTGCCAAAGGAAGAAGAATCCCAGCGGTTCAGTCACGTAACGTCGGTAATCCAGAAGGAAGACCCAAGAAAGCTGTTGTATCAGCATTCTTGGGTTTTAGTTTGGGTGAATCCGAAAATTAATTTTTTCTCGCCACATATTTTTACTATTTAGTTTGGATTCCCTCAGTTACACAGGCCATTCTTTTAATCTCATTAATGTACAAAAGCTTCAGATCAATATTGTATATTTTTTTAAGCTTCTCCTCACTTAATACTTTGGCAACATCTCCAAATTCAAACTTCCCTGCTTTGTCCAAAATTCCAATTTTTTCATTTAAGAGGATGGCATGATCAGGTGTGTGTGTTGTCATAATGATGCCATAGCCTTTTTCAGCTAGTCTTTTTATGATTTCAATCGTTCTAATTTGATTGCCATAATCTAATTGGGAGGTTGGTTCATCCATTAAAATAAATTTAGGTTGCTGTGCAATAGCTCGAGCGATTGTTACTAATTGTCTCTCACCACCACTAAGCTCTGTATAACGCTTAGATATGAGATAATTAATTCCAAGCATATTGATTGCTTCCAAAGAGATATTCCAATCTTCAGCAGATGGCTTTGAAAATGTTGAAATATAGGGGGAACGCCCCATCACGACAAACTCCTCAACCGTAAAAGCATAGGCAGGTATGTGGTTTTGCGGAACATAGCCAACTAATTTTGCGAATTCATTCATCGAAAATGCTGTAATGGATTGTTCCTGTAGAAGAATCTCACCTTCATTATTTGTTAGCAATCTAGCGATGCAATTGAGTAATGTCGATTTCCCTGCTCCATTTGGTCCTAAAATGGATAGAATCTCACCTTCATTTAGCTGAAAGGAAACATCTGAAAAGACTTTTTTCTTATTGAAGGAATAGCCAATATTTTTAACTTCTAATTTCACGAAAGATTCATCCTTTGTTTATTTAGAATCCAAAAATAAAATGGTGCACCTAAGAGACCGGTTAATATGCTGATTGGTAATTCCGCTGGAGAAATCGTTCTTGAAAGTGTATCAATGATTAGTAAAAATCCTCCGCCGATAATGAGAGATAAAGGAAAAAGCTTCGCATTATCTGGTCCAATCAGCATTCGACCTAAATGGGGAACGATTAGTCCAACCCAGCCGATTGTTCCACTAATACTAACAGCACATGCTGTTAATACGGTAGATAAGATTATAATGAATCCCCGATAAAATCCGGTATTTACACCAAGGTTTTTTGCTTCGTTTTCTCCTAGTGCAAGGATATTGACCCTCCATCTAATGGCTAAAAGCAATATGATTGAAATGATCATCGGAATGGAAACAATGAAAATATCAACCTTTGAAACTTTTGCGATGCTTCCCATTAACCAATAAGTTATTTCGGCGAGCTTATTTTCGGTATCCATCATATATTTCGTTAGTCCTAAGAGGGAGGTCATCATCCCATTGACGATGATGCCTCCTAATACTAGGACGATTGTTTGTTGATTTTTCAAAAGTTTAGGAACGAGCGTTGTGATTAAAACAGCAATGGTTCCTCCAATAAACGAGAATAATTGTGTCCCGATCATTCCAAAGTTCAATAGAATTGCCATGGCAGCACCGAGGCCTGCCCCAGAAGAAACGCCCAAAATATCTGGAGAGACTAAAGGGTTTTTAAAGATCCCTTGATAAGCAGCACCAGCTAATGCTAATGAGCAACCAATTAGAATAGAGGCGATTATTCTAGGCAATCTTAAATTTAAAATAACATTTTCAACGGTACTATCGACATTTGCTGGTTTTCCAACTAGCTTCGAATATAAAACATCGATTACGTCTAAAATCGGGATTCCATATCTGCCAACGCAAAGTGAAATTAGTGCCAACACAAGAAGAAGGATGACAAGCAAAAGAGTCAATAAGTAATCTTTCTTTTTAAATAAATGTTTGTTAGTTTGTTTCTGTTTCATTTAAACATACCATGCTGTTTACTTAACAACTTTTCCGCTTAATAATTGCTCTAATTGCTCATCACTAATATCAAAATTGGAGTATGTTTTGTAAAAATTTCTCGTTTCTTCTTTCATATCAATTGGAAATAAATCGGGATGAAATGTATTTGCTGCCCATACTATTTGTAATGCACTTTCCGCTCCAAAGCGATCCCATGCAAAGCAGCCAGACGGGATGACAAATATTTTATTATTTTTAACTGCGTTGATTTCACTCCATTCTGGAGTTGTTTTAAAGCTGTTAACTAATTCCTCACTGCCTTCTCCACCACTAATTACAATGATATCAGGGTTTTTCTTTAAAATATCTTCAGCTGTGATTTCTACTCTCATTCCTTTGCCGAGATCAGAGGTTGCATAAACTCCTCCTCCATATTTCACCCATTCTTCCATAATTGTGCCAGCACCAGTTGTGGAATACATATCACCAATTGCATAGTATACGACAGGCTTGTCCTCATCTTTTAAATCTTTAAATGCTTCTTGAACTTTATTTAAATTATCATCTATATATGTTACTAATTGATCTGTCTTGCCTTTATATTCTCCGCCTAAAACATCCCCTAAAATAGAAACAGATTGTTTCATCGTCTCATAATTATTAAACATTAGGTTCACAGCTTTTAGACCAGCCTTATTATAATTCTCAATTGTTTCATCATCATTTGCTACAATTACGTCAGGCTCTAATTTTAAAAATTCTTCTGGATTATCTTCTACAGTTGGAATTTGCTGTAAGTCTGGATAAATAAGCTCATTGAATGGCAATGTTTTAACATATTTATGGATCCCTACTAGTGTATCGCCTGCTCCTAAGGCGATCATCATTGTTGCTGATGAAGGCCAAGTATTGACAACTTTTGTTACTTCATTCGGTAATTCAACTTCTTTACCAGAGATATCGATAACCATTTTTGTTTCTTTTTGATTGTCATTGCCTGCTGTTTGCTCTTCATTTTCTTGTTCTTTAACAGTTGAATTTTCATTATTATTGGAAGATGATTTTCCACATCCAGCTAAAATAATCATTAAAGCAAAAAATAGTGTAAAAACTCTGTAGATGTTTTTTTTCATGATTAGACTCCTCGCGTATTCATAATTTTAGTATTTTCAGGCTGCCACCACATTACAAAGGACTTTGTTTCTCTTAAAAACTTAACAGAACCATCTAGATTTTCAATTAAATACTTATTCACATTTTCTCTAAATAATTCTTCTTGAGTTGAGGCAACTGATCCCATCGTTCTCAGATCATCATAAGCATCATTTCGGTTCTGATAGTTTTTTTCAAAACCATCTTTTACAACAACAACACTTGGATCAATACCTAAGTCATAGAGCATATTGAACCGAATGTTATAACCTAACTGACGATTTCCAGTTGAATCAAGCTGTAAATTCCCTTCAATTCCCTTGAACAGATCTAGTTGTATTTCCCGTAATGATGGGCCATTTGCAAAGCTAAGAAGAAATACATATTTTTTCGCTAGTTTGTTAAGTCTTTTAATATCACTTAATGCAACTGTACGTGAAGCGAAAACAACATCATGCTTTTCCAACTTATTTATTTCATCTTCATCATTCCAATCCATTTGATGAAAGATAAGATTAGTAGCATTTTCTTCTGCGGCGTATTTTTTGGCATAGCTTAACATATTTGGTGCAGCATCAATTGCTGTCACCTGTGAGACCTTTTTTGAAATAGGCACACATAATCTTCCAGTGCCACAGCCCACATCTAGAACACGATCTTCTGGATCTAGAATCATTGTGTTGATTTGATTTTTTGTATAGCCTTTTTCCATGCGGGACATTTTGTCATACATAAAACCAAATTGATCCCAAGTTTTTCCGGGATTAGCATCTTTAGTGAAATTATTTGTCCTATTTGCTAGCTCAATCAATTTTTCCCAGTTGATTAATCCACTCATATAAAACTTCCTTCCTTTCTTTCTTTCTTGTGTGAAATATAAATAAATATAATTAGTTATAATCAGCACTAGTTAATTATAACCAATTATAAATAATTAAAATGTGACATTTGTGTATACTTTATGATTATATTAATAAATGTAATATTCTAATTTGTTAACAAAGCCTTTATAATTAAAAATGAAGCCTTTCATCTACGACTCAAGCCCTAGAAAAGTTTAAGGTTTCAGACTATGGAGAGAATGTTATTTATCGTGTATTGTTATAATGAATGAAGGGAAAAATTGTTTTTTTTGAGATGAAGTAAAAAACAAAAATATGAAAGTTTTTGTGAAATCGAAACCTGCCTTTTTGTTTTTGCGTATATAAGATGAAGGATTGAAATAAGGAGTCGATTAATGATGAATCAGTTTTTGGCATTTCTCATTCGTATATTCATTACTATTCCAACAAGTGTTATGATTTGGTTAATCAGTTATTTTGCCTTTGATCAAACCTTTTGGATTTCTGGAGCAATTGGGCTAGGAGGCGGTATTTTTGCCTTTTGGCTTGTAGGAATGTTTATAAAATCCAGCTATTTGAAAAAACATCGGCTATCAAGAAAAGAATATCAATATATTAAAAGAAATCTAGATGAAGCAAAGCATAAAATTTCCCGTCTGCACAAGGCAGTTATGTCGATTCGCCATTTCCCAAGCTTAAAGGAGAGAATGGAATTTGTCCGTGTGACGAGAAAAATTTATCGGTTGACGAAAAATGAGCCAAAGCGTTTTTATCAGGCGGAACAGTTTTATTTTTCTCATTTGGATTCCGTATTGGAATTATCAGAGAAATATGTATTCCTATCTGCCCAGCCGAAGAAAACATATGAGCTCGACCAGTCTTTAACAGAAACTAGACGGACATTATCTGAATTAATAACGCTTGTAGAAGAGGATCTTTATCATGTGATTGAGGATGATATTGATCACTTGAATTTTGAAATTGATGTTGCGAAGCATTCAATTAAAACCATTAAAGATTCAAGAATTAAACGATGAAAGTAGGCGATAAAAATGACTGAAACGAATCCATCCTTATTAAAAAATACTAATTCTGCAAATTTAATGGATGACTTGCTTGCAAATCCATTTGGAGAAAATCAGGAAATGCCCACTCTTACGACACAAAAGGAGGAGAAGCCAGTCAAGCTAATTGATGTGATCCCTGAGGAAAATCGTCAGAAAGCTTACCAGCTTGCTGAACAAATTGATCCGAAAAACCATCGGGCAATGATTTCTTATGGAACGCCAGCACAAACGAAGCTTTTATCCTTTTCAGAGGCAATGCTTGCCCATGTGCAAAAGAAGGATATTGGAGAAGTTGGAGAAATTATTAGCGAATTAATGAAGAAATTTAATGATGTAAATCCTGATGATTTGAATTCTGAACCACCCTCGTTTTTTGCGCGGATGTTTGGTAAAATTTCGAACACGATTCAAGAAACATTGTCGAAGTATCAAAAAACAGGTGCGCAAATTGATCGAATCAGTGTGAAATTAGAGCGGAGCAAAAATATTTTATTATCGGATATCGTTATGATGGAGAAGTTATATGAAAGTAATAAAGAATACTTCCATGCTTTGAATGTATATATTGCTGCTGGTGAAATTAAACTCGAGGAATTGCATGAAAAAACGATTCCTGCCTTAAAAAAGGAAGCGGAGACAGCAAGTGATCAAATGAAGTTCCAAGAAGTGAATGATATGATGCAGTTTGCGGATCGGTTAGATAAGCGCTTATATGATTTGAAACTAAGCCGTGAAATTACAATCCAAAGCGCCCCGCAAATTAGGTTAATCCAAAATACAAACCAAGCATTAGTGGAAAAAATTCAATCGTCCATCATGACAGCCATTCCACTTTGGAAGAATCAGGTTGCGATCGCGTTAACCTTAATTAGGCAGCGCCATGCAGTCGAGGCACAAAAGCAAGTGTCCAAAACAACGAATGAGCTGCTATTAAAAAATGCAGAAATGCTAAAAACAAATACCATTGAAACAGCAAGAGAAAATGAACGAGGGCTTGTCGATATTGAGACATTGAAGAAAACACAGGAAAATCTTATTTCTACACTTGAGGAAACATTGCGAATCCAAGAGGAAGGACGTCAAAAACGCCGTCTTGCAGAAAATGAGCTTGCCTCAATGGAAAATGAATTAAGACAAAAGCTGCTTGAAATTAAGGGGTAAATTAAAATTTTATTGAATTTGCAGAAGAGGCTGTCCAAAAAGCAAAATGCCTGGCACCTCCAATACGAAATGTAGAAAAGACTCGATCGTCTTTTTCAATATTTTGTATATTTTGGAGAGAGCCAGATACTTATTGGGTAGCCTCTTTTTTTTTTTGGTGTTAAATTTTACGGAGAGAAGGAACAAGGATGTTGTCCAAGGGAGATGCAAAGAATGGAGATAAAGAAAGAGGAAGTCCCTCAATTAATAAGTGAAATCAAAGTAAGACGAAATAGGATGAAGTCTTTAACACCTGGATGGAAGGGAGCTTCATTGGTTCTTGTATTGGTGGTTTTGCTTCTTTTCGCTATTCAAGCACATTTCTTATTATGGGATCGGGGATTTATTGATTTTGCAGTGGGTTCGTTTTTATCTATTGTAGTGGTTGTATTACTATGTGGGTTAATCACACTACTTGTACATGGAATTAAGAAAATGCCGAGCCGCTATCTTTGGGTATTTTTGAGTTCAGTAGTGCTACTTTATATCTGTTTCGTAGGACCTTTGAATGTTTCTCTCGTAGTTATCCTATTTATTATCGCTGGGTTATCAATATGGGGCGCTGTTTTGTATAAATTTGTTCAAGGTAGTTACAAAAATACGACAAGGCGGAAGAAAATTATAGCTAGTGGATTATTTGTATCAATGACAGTAGCTCTCGGGCTTGCTTGGTTCTGGGTTGCCAATGAGGGAAAAGCGGAAGTCCCTAGAGTAACATTGAAAGAATTGAAAAACTCCCCACGCTATGATGAACATGTACTGAAAAGTCCGATAGCAAAAGGACCATATCAAGTTAATACGATCACATATGGCAGTAAAAATAGTTACCGAAAAGAGTTTAACCAGCATGACTCTCTCTTAACAAGACCGGTGGATGGTTCTGCTTTTGTGGAGAAATGGTCTTCTCTAAGAACGAAGACACTTGGCTTTGGACCTGAAGAAATGCCATTGAATGGATTAGTCTGGTATCCAGAAGGGGAAGGGCCCTTCCCTTTAGTTGTGATTGTGCATGGAAATCATATGATGACAGACTATTCTGATCCTGGTTATGATTATCTTGGCGAGCTGCTTGCGAGTCGTGGCTATATTTTTGTTTCAATAGATGAAAATTTTCTTAATTCCTCACCATATGACGATATGTTTATAATTAGTCCTTTAGAGAATGAAAACCCAGCAAGAGGTTTATTATTACTTGAACATATCAGAACATTTAACGAGTGGAATAATGATAAAAAAACACCATTTTATCAAAAAGTAAATATGGATCAAATAGCACTGATCGGTCATTCTCGAGGAGGGGAAGCAATTGCGATTGCTGATGTTTTTAATAAATTAAAAAATTCCCCTGATAATGGTAACATTGAATTTGATTATAATTTTAATATAAGTACTTTAATTGCTATTGCGGGGACTGATGGACAGTACAAGTCTTCTGGAAAGCCGATTTCTCTTGAAAATGTGAATTTCTTGGC
>JAEWDX010000090.1 GCA_023389895.1 Bacillota bacterium | reverse complement strand
AATGCTTGAGGAAGTTACTTTATCTTGAAAGTGATTTTAATATTTTGTTGTTAAAAAATGACTATAATTTGCAAATTCAAGAACTTAAAGACGTATTTAAAGCAAAGAAATACGTCTTTAACAGGGTATTAAGTATTCGTGAACTAGATATAGGGGAAAATATATGTACAGCAAATATAAGTAAACAGCTTTTAGATTTGAGAAACGAAATTTTTATTGAACAAGACCGAAAAAGTAATTTAGAAAAAGAGCTTTTCCTTGTATATAAAGAAATTGAGAGAGAATCAGCTAAGAAAATGGAGCTTATTGAAAAAACAAAGAGTTTTTAAATTCTTTTTTATGTTGAAATCTTCAAATTCACTTGGATTAAATATGAAACCAGAAAAAGTTGAGAATGATATTAATGGACTTTGTAAGGGTGAAAACCTTATTGATGGTTAAATAATAAAAACACAAAGAGAGGGGAAATTTCCTTTCTTTGTGTTTTGTAAATCAGTTTCATGCTCTTAAAAAATGAATACTTAATTTTGACTATAGTATTTCATTAAAAAATCTGTTTCTAGTTGCATTTGTTTATTTAAAGTTCTTTCTACTTCCATTAACCAGCCTTTATAGCGTCGTGAAAAATCCACCTTTCGAAAAGTAAAGGGATATAAGTCTTCTAACATTTCATTTTTAATAATATCCAACACAAACTCAATCTCTAAATCCCCAGGTAAATCTAAGACAAATACTTTATAATGTGTTCCTCTTTCAGAATTGAAGCCTTCTCTAATAGAGTCTTTACGTAACCCTCTTCCTTCAATTTTACGTCTCCATGCTCCAATTGCTACTTTTAATCGATGTGTTTCAATTTTTAATAAGCGTTCCAACGAATTAATTTTTTTTTCTAGTTCTACAATTTGTTCATTTTCTTCATGTTGATTTTGTATTTTAATCACATCCTTTGATATTTTAAAACATTATATCTGCAAAAAATGATATTACTAGAGTAATGACAAATTTTATTCAGCTAAATAAATTCGTGTAACATCCTCACGGTTGTGACCGATTAATTTAGAGACTGCTAATCGTGCATCTCCTTCTGTATAACCTTTTTCAATAAATAGTTCATATTGTTCTTTTGCATAGGCATGTCTAAAACTATGCATTGTAATTTCAACACCCTTTGGCCGAGTGTTGAGTGGGTCTAATACTTTTTGGCGATTATTCCTAATAAAATCTTGCACACGTTGAATTACTTGATGTGCTTTCTGATCTCGCAAAACAAAAAGTTTCTCTCCGCGATTGACCTGTTGCATTGCATCTTGTAAAACGCTAAAGGATTGTGTTTGTAAGGGAATTTGTCGTATTAGTCCACCTTTTCCTTTAACAGTTAGAAAGCCTTCACGTAATGCTTTTTCAGCATCCACACGGCTTAATCTAACCGCTTCATGGACACGTAAGCCCTGTTCACGACACAGCATTATAATAAGTGCGAGGGAAGGAGAATTAGATTGTTGTGCCAATGTTACTAAAGCTTGATATTCCAGTTCAGTAGGACGACGATCAACTCCACCAAAGCGCCTTCTTTCTAAATGGAATTCATTATAATTTTCGCTTAAAATTTGATTGCTACTCAGCTGATAACGAGCATTAGGGATTTGATCATGAAAATATCTGATAGTAGCTAAATCATTTTTAATTGTAGAAGCGGATTTGCCCTCGCTTTGTCGTTCAATTACATAATCTACGAGATGCTTATTTTGAATATTTGCAAGTGTTTTTAAATTATAGTTGTCCGCTACGAAGCGGCAAAATAAGTCCATATGATTGTAGTATTGAGGTAGTGTTTTATTCACACTAACTCCTTTTGCATGTCTAGCAATTTTATTTAATTGCAACATTAAGTTTAAATAGGCTCCTTTATTGCTCACATCTTCATTAGTAGATATGGCCATGCGAATCTCTCTTTCTGTTTTAATCCATCCTCGATTTCCGATAACAAACATTCCTTCCTTCATAGCTGTATAAAAAAGGGCAGACCCCATCCATATTTGAAATTAGCTTATCTTTATGAAATTTATATAGTGGGATATAGAAAAAGCCTGCAATAGCAAGCGTTCTTTTCTCATAATACATACTGTCTATATGGTCTTATACAATTTCATAACGATATTAAAAGTGTTAAGTAATACATTTGCACAACTTTAAGCAATCATGCTTAACGCTAATGTAGCGGGTGCAGCTCACTTATGCTTACTCTAAAGTAAGCTTCACTTTAAAAAATGAGAAGTGAGGTCAATGTCCGCAGACAAAAAATCCAATGACTAAAGGTAACAAATAACCTACTTTTAAAAGTAGTCGCTAATGCACTTGGCGATATTTCCGTCACTCCTGCCCATTGAGTGTTAGCTCCTTATATTTTTAGGTGTACTATCACCATTTAATATTTATCTCCAAGCTAAATTTGAGATAAGTTTTTGAAACAACTGGTATCGAGCAACAGCTATGTAATCCAGACCAAACCAGAGGTAGGCAACAGCACGATCTGATATTGGATTTCTTCATCTATATAAAACGCTGTGATTGTTCTGTTTGAGCAAAAAATCAGCGTTCTTTTTTGCTCTATACTACATTGAATAATGGGTTTAAACTCCGATTAGAAGAATTAACGGATTATTTGATAAAAAGAAATAGGCTCTAAAATGAGCATGAGGAAATTTTTTGAGGGACATCTATAAAAATAGAATTTTGTTAAATGAAAAAGGAAAATAGTAATTAGTTTGTTCAGTCAAAGAGACCTTATTAATTTTTAATAGATATAAATAAAAATATAAAAAAGGTGTTTATA
>JAEWDX010000026.1 GCA_023389895.1 Bacillota bacterium | reverse complement strand
ATCAATTTTAGTGCTAATAACAGTAATATTTCTGTTTCTAAAACGCTCAAAAGATCCTTTAAATGCAATGGTGGAAGTTGCGGCAACAAATCAACAACCAGAAACCCCGGTTCAGGGTGGAAACATGCAGTGGGGATATGGAGCTGCCCCTTCCCAATTTGCTCCTTATGGAGGGCAACAAAATCACTATTATAGTGGTAATGGAACAAGCCCACAGGAAAATGCCGGACAATTCATGCAGCAAGGCCAGGAAATACAGATGAGCACAAATGTTCAAACGAATGTTCCGCAGTATCAAAATTCACCGAAGAATACTGAAAGAAATGTGTATAACCCTTTTCAAGAACAACAGCCTTCTTTTTCATTAGATACAAATTTGTTAGTAGAAAATGATGACACTGTCTTATTAGATGACGAGGAGGAAGATGATATTTCTCTTCAGCTAACAAGGGAGCCATATTTAGAAGTTGAGCGGGATGGAGAAAATGAAAAAATCGCACTATCAGAAAATAGTTTTACAATTGGCCGAAATGAAACAGCTGTCCACTATGTTGAGGATAGCGCTGGTATCTCACGTGTTCATTTAGAATTTATCAAAATTGATAACAGCTGTGGTGTAAAAGATTTAGGTTCGAGAAATGGTACGAAATTAAATGGCGAAACTCTAGTTCCATATAAAATTTATGCCTTAAATGAAGATGATATCATTTCTATTGGAAAAGTTAATTACCGATTCATATGGGAGTAGAGATGGATGATTTCTAATCAAAATTGGCAGATAGGCATATCCACTGATACTGGACCGATCAAAAAGAAGAACGAAGATTTTTATTTTATCAAAATGATTGAAGATTCGGATGGGCATGAGTTCACGATGGTAGCCATTGCAGATGGAATGGGTGGCTATCAAGCTGGGGATGCAGCAAGTCAAATTGCCGTAGAGATGTTAAGTCAGTGGTGGAAAAAATACATCCGAAAATTTCTTAAAAAAACAGATTTTTCGCAAAAAATTATTAAAGAAATGAGTCGTTTATTTAAGAGAATTAACGAAAGATTATTAGATTTTGGACCGAAGATAGGCACGACATTATCTATTTTAATGTTATATAAAGGAAGGTATGCAGTTTGTCATGTTGGTGATAGCAGGATCTATCAATTTAAGGGCGGCAATGTAGGGTTTCAATACTTTTTTCGAGTAAAGGACCAAGAAGAAGGGTTGAAAATCTTAAATCGCCAATATACTGAAACATTAGAGCAAGATGTTGAAATCGTGCAATTAACAGAGGACCACTCATGGGTTGAACAAGAAATTAAAAAAGGCAAATTAACGAAAGAAGAGGCTAGACAGCATCGAAAGCGCAATGTGTTAACTCAATGCCTGGGAATTGAAAAGGGTGTAGATCCATGGAGTCAAATGGGATTCTATCAACCTAGTGATCTATTTTTGTTATGTAGTGATGGTTTTTATTCGATGTTTTCAAATGATGAAATTGGTGAGACTATTCTTGGACTGGAGAAGGAGTATACAAATCTTCAAACATTGACTGAATATCTAGTTAAACTAGCTAACTATTCGGGAACCCGAGATAATATCACGGTGATTTTATTAAGAAATATTTATGAAAAAGATCATGAAAATAAAAATCATGATAAAACGAAATTCTTATCTTTTTTTAATTATAAACGATGGAGTTAGATAAAATGGCTAAACATAACATTCACTTAGAGGATGGAGAAATTTTGAAAGGACGGTATCAAATTATTCGTCCTATCGGTTCAGGCGGAATGTCGGTCGTTTATTTAGCTAATGAGGTTGAGGAACCAAATAGACTATGGGCAATTAAGGTTGCTGATATGGAAAATAAAATCGCAAAAAGGCTATTTTCAGAAGCGAAAATTTTAAGTGAGCTGGATCACCCGGGCTTACCGAAAATAGCTGATTTTTTCTCTTCTAATGATGAACGCTATTTTTATCTAGTCCAGGAATATTTTGATGGAAAATCATTATATGAACTTTTTGAACAACATGATTGTTTTATGAAGGAAGAAACAGTTATAGATATTGGTATTCAAATATGTGATATCCTACAGTATTTACATACATTGAAGCCAACTCCAGTTATTTATCGGGATTTAAAACCGGCTAATATTATGATTTCAAGTAACGGGGCGTTAAAGCTTATTGATTTTGGGATTGCTAGAAAATATGTCCATGAAAAAGTAAAGGATACAGTACAAATTGGTACAGTTGGCTTTGCCGCACCAGAGCAGTTTGAAAAAAGACAATCAGATTCAAGAACAGATCTTTTTTCACTTGGTGCCCTAATGTATTACTTGCTGACAGGCGGAAAGTATGTTCATATAACGCAAAAGCCTGTTCAAGCTTTTCGGCACCATTTATCAAAAAGTATGAAGAAATGTATTCGATTATTAGTTAAAACGAGTCCAGACGAGCGGATTCAATCAGCTGAAGAAGTTAAAGAGTTTCTTATATCTGCTAATAATGAAATTGCCAAATCCAACTCGTCTTCACGGAAAAAAGGTTGGCTAATCATGAACTATGTTGTTTCTATCCTCTTTTTTCTAGGCATCGTTCTTTACATTATATTTGATCAGCTGCTTTGATATTAATGATTAAGAATGGGAGAAGAAAAGATAAATTATTAAATAATGAAGTAGTGGAGGAGATTAGGGATGAATTGTATTCAATGTGGAACTGAAATAGAGGTAAATGATAGGTTTTGTATAAAGTGCGGGAAACCAGTATTAGAGATGGAGGTTGCAGCATCCTTACAGCAAAATACTGAGAGCATACCTTTAGAGAAAAATGCACAAGAAAATGTTCAACAAATGCATAGCTCCGCGTCTTCAAAAGGACAAAATGAAAACATTGATAAGGCACGAGAAACAGCAAAAAGTTATTGGAACTTTATTGTTGAAAATCTTAAGGCTCCTACCGAAAGAGGATTAAATCAGAAGGGAAATGATTTTCTTTACGGATATATAAATATTTTTACCCTCTCTCTTCTATTTGGTTTAGGAACTTATTTTGAAATTAAGTCTGTTACAGGGGGTTATAGCTTTCTTTCTCGTAGTGTCAGTTTCTTTGAGACTTTTTTCACAGTATTTATATATGTTGCGATTGCGTCACTTGTTATAGTTGGCGTGGTTTTTGGAGTATTGAAAAAGTTATTAAAAGTTGACGTAACTTTCCATCAAGTATTGGGTCGTTTTGGGGCATTAATTACGATCCCAACTGTATTATCTAGTGTTTATTTTATTTTGGCATTACCAGGTTTTACGAAAATTATTGCGTTAGTATCAATGTTGATTTTAAGTAGTTTACAAATTGCGCTTATTCTAACGTTTTTTTCTTATCGTATGCAAGCGAAATCTAAATTTGATGCAATTTATGGCATCATTATTGCCTATGTTATTTTTGGTATTTTTATTGCTTTAACATCTGACGCATTTTCAAAATACTTTTTCGGGGGATTATTAAAATTCGGTATATAGAAAAGGAGGCATAAGGGTGA
Organism: Bacillota bacterium; assembly: GCA_023389895.1. Classification (GTDB taxonomy): domain Bacteria; phylum Bacillota; class Bacilli; order Bacillales; family Cytobacillaceae; genus Cytobacillus. Next base: position 3,769 of record JAEWDX010000026.1, on the reverse strand, counting down.
TAGAGCGGATAAATCTGCCTCATGGAGTATTAATGGAAAACAACCAAGAGGTTGTGATGGAAATTCCATTAAGATTAACAAATGTTCAGGAAGAGGAACAGTTAAGTGAATTAGCAAAGGAAGATTCTCTGTTTTTTATGTGTGATAGGCAAGAATTAAAAGATGGAAATGTTTGTTTGTATTATAAACTTCCAAAAGGATATATGCCATTAAAATCCTTCGGGAAGGCATCTTTGAAGAGAAAGCAGATGATTGCTAAAAACATCCTTAGTATAAAGGATATTCAGGGGACACAATTTACAACTTATATTCATCCCGATAATATTTATTGTAATGAAGCGGGGAAAGTTAAGTTTGTACATAGAGGCATTCGCTCTCTACTTCCTCCTGAGCAAGAAAATGGTAAGGAATTCATTTTTCAAATCAAGTGTCTTATTTTATCTATTTTTACGGGGAAATCATTTTTTGAGTTACTTGAAAAGAAGCTGACGGACATTCCAATCCAACATCTCTTTGTCAAGAAGTTAGTAAAAGCAAAATCATTAACAGAAATTACTGAGATTGTATTTAGTGATCTAGTTGAAGAAAAGAAAAAGACTGGAGTTCAAAAAACAAAAATTGATAATAACGTTAACAAACAGGTTAAACATTCAAATTCGCCATCGGGTACACATATACAAGAAAGCCAACAGTCCAAGGAAAAAGTCAAAAAATCAAGAAAACTTAACCAAAAATGGTTTATTGCAGTAGGATTTTTGTTGATTGGACTTTTTATTGGTGGAATTACCACTTACATTGTACAAGAAAAATCTAAATCCATCTCGCTTGCCGCAAGTAATCATAATAAGAAAGAATTACAAAATCAGCTTGAGAAGACAAAGCAGGAAAAGGAAAAGCAGGAGCAAATATTATCTGGGTACAAGCATATTTTAGCAGGAAAACGGGAAGAGGCTATCCAAGTATTGGGAGCTGTAAAGAATCTTTCTGAAGAGGAAAAGCAATTATTGGCTCAACAATATGTTGAACAAAATACGCCTGAAAGTCTTAGTAAAGCAGCTAGTCTAATTCCTGAACTTCATGGTACCATTGCTTTAAAGCTGGTGAATTTAAACTCGGAAGAGGCGAAAAAGGCATTAATTTCCATGAAATCAGATTCTCCATCTGTTCAAATTGAACAAGCTTGGATTGGTAACGAGTATGAGCGAGTTATAAAGATATACAATCAAGAATTAAAAGAAGATAATCGAGCAAAAAAATTGGCAGCGAATAGTTATTTGCGTGAAGGGAAAATAAATGAAGCCTTCGGGTTAGCAACAGAATTAAAGGATATACCTTTACAAATATCAGTGAGGGCTCAGGAAATGGAGAACATCAAAAAGGATACGAATAAAACTCAAAATGAAATAGATGAACAGGTAAAAATCATTCAAAATGAAATAGAGAATTTGAATAAAGCAAGTGATGAAAAAAATAAATAAAAGGAATAGAAATGTTATTTTTTATCCATTAACGTAAAAGTTGTCAAAGTGCCCCGAAAGCAAAGCTAAGGCATTAAGACATACTAGAAAAATGGTTTGCACACAAATAGTTTAATTAGCATAAGATATATATATTACGCTCCTTTCAGGCAGAGCCTACTTGCATCTTGAAGGGAAATTATATACAATAACACTAAATTGATAACTATCTGCCATGATAAGGAGCAGTAATGGTGTTTAAACCTGAGTTTAGAGAGTTGACGGATGGTGCAAGTCAACCAGGCACATCATGAACTCGCCTTTGAGCAGCAAGTGTGAAGGAAAAGTAGCGCTTGCCGTGTTCCGCGTTAAGGATGAATGAAGCGAGTGACTTAGTCACTAATGTGGGTGGTACCGCGGGAGATTCACACATAATCCTCTCGTCCCTATTTGGGATGAGGGGTTTTTTATATTTATTGTAGGAGGAAATGAAGATGAATTTTAATCATCAAGAGCTTGAAAAGAAATGGCAAGCATTTTGGGAAGAAAATAAAACATTCAAAACAAGTGAGGAGAAAGGTAAGCGTAAATTTTACGCATTAGATATGTTTCCGTATCCGTCAGGTGCAGGTCTGCATGTCGGGCATCCAGAGGGTATGACTGCGACTGATATTATTTCCCGGATGAAGCGGATGCAAGGATATAATGTTCTCCATCCGATGGGCTGGGACGCTTTTGGTTTGCCTGCTGAGCAATATGCGCTGGATACTGGAAATGATCCTGCTGAATTTACCGTGAAAAATATTAATACGTTTCGCCGTCAAATTAAAGAGCTTGGCTTCTCCTATGATTGGGATCGAGAAGTTAATACGACAGATCCTAATTATTATAAATGGACGCAGTGGATTTTTACGAAGCTTTATGAAAAGGGTCTCGCTTATATTGATGAAGTGGCTGTGAACTGGTGTCCAGCTCTTGGGACCGTCCTTGCTAATGAAGAGGTAATTGATGGAAAAAGTGAGCGCGGCGGTTACCCTGTTGAACGTAGACCGATGAAACAATGGGTTTTAAAGATTACAGCATATGCGGATCGGTTGCTAGAAGATTTAGATCTACTAGATTGGCCTGAAAGCCTGAAAGAAATGCAGCGTAATTGGATTGGCCGTTCAGAAGGAGCGGAAGTTACTTTTCAAATAGACGAGCATAAGGAAACGTTTACTGTATTTACAACTCGTCCTGATACACTATTCGGTGCAACATATGCGGTATTAGCACCAGAGCATGAATTAGTTGATAAAATAACGACAGATGAAATGAAAGAAGCTGTTTCCACTTATATTGATAAAGTTAAAAATAAAAGCGATCTCGAAAGAACAGATTTAGCGAAAGAGAAAACAGGTGTTTTCACTGGGGCATATGCAATTAATCCTGTTAATAATGAGAAGATGCCAATTTGGATTGCCGATTATGTGTTAGTTAGCTATGGAACAGGTGCGATTATGGCCGTTCCTGGACATGATGAGCGTGACTATGAGTTTGCCCAGAGATTCACTTTGCCGATCGTTGAAGTTGTTGCAGGAGGAAATGTCGAAGCAGAAGCATATACAGGCGATGGGAAGCATGTAAACTCAGGTTTCTTGAATGGCTTGAATAAAGATGAAGCAATTGGAAAAATGATTGCATGGCTTGAAGAACAAGGAGTAGGTGAGAAGAAGATAACTTACCGTCTACGTGATTGGTTGTTTAGCCGTCAGCGTTATTGGGGTGAACCGATCCCAATCATCCATTGGGAAGATGGTACTATGTCCGCCTTACCAATGGAGGAACTGCCGCTTCTTTTGCCAAAAACAAAGGAAATTAAGCCATCTGGAACGGGAGAATCCCCACTTGCCAATATTGAGGATTGGGTAAATATTTTTGATCCAGAAACAGGTAAAAAGGGCCGCAGGGAAACAAATACAATGCCACAGTGGGCTGGTAGCAGTTGGTACTATTTACGCTATATTGACCCACACAATCATGCTGCATTAGCTGATGCAGAGAAACTAAAAGAATGGCTTCCTGTTGATATTTATATCGGTGGCGTTGAGCATGCCGTTCTTCATCTACTATATGCTCGTTTTTGGCATAAGTTTCTATATGATCTCGGTGTTGTCCACACGAAGGAGCCGTTCCAAAAGCTCTTTAACCAAGGGATGATTCTCGGAGATGGCAATGAGAAAATGAGTAAATCCAAAGGGAATGTCGTGAATCCTGATGATATTGTTCATTCTCATGGTGCGGACACATTGCGTCTTTATGAAATGTTTATG
>JAEWDX010000263.1 GCA_023389895.1 Bacillota bacterium | reverse complement strand
AAATTTCAACTAGCTGCTCCTCTGTTGCTGCCATCACTGCCTCCATCGTTCCATATGTTTCGGACACTATTTTTGCAGCTTTTTCACCAACATGTCGTATCCCTAGTCCAATCAATAAGCGCTCCATTGAATTTTCCTTTGAGGCTTGAATAGCATGCACCAAATTTGTTGCTGATTTTTCACCCATTCGTTCAAGCTCAACAAGTTGTTCAACGGTTAAATGATATAAATCTGATACATCATGAATTAAATCCGCACGCAATAATTGCTCAACAACTTTGTCACCCAGACCATCAATGTTCATTGCATTTCGTGATACAAAGTATTTAATGCTTTCAGCAATTTGTGCAAAACATGCAGGATTTACACAGCGCAATGCTACTTCACCCTCGATACGAATCAGCTCACTATCACAGACCGGACAATTTTTAGGCATCTCGTAAGGCACTGAATTTTCAGGTCGTTGCCCAAGTAGCACTCCTACAACTTGTGGAATAATGTCACCAGCTTTTCGGATGATGACTGTATCCCCTATACGAATATCCTTTTCGCGGATTAAATCTTCATTGTGCAATGAAGCTCGTTGAACTGTCGTACCCGCCACTTGAACAGGCGTTAAAATGGCAGTCGGCGTTACAACACCTGTACGTCCAACTGTTAAATCAATATCGAGTAAGGTTGTCACTACTTCCTCAGCAGGGAATTTATAAGCGATTGCCCAGCGAGGACTTTTTGCTGTATATCCTAGTTCATCCTGCTGAGCATAACGGTCCACCTTAATAACGATGCCGTCAATTTCATAAGCTAAATTCGAACGGTTTTCTGTCCATTTATCGATAAAGGCTAATACTTCCTCGATCGTTGAACAGCGTTGACGTTCCTTATTGGAAGGGAAACCTAGCCCCTCTAAATAATCAAGCATCTCTGCATGACCATCGATGCCATACACTTCACCATCGCCGCCAATAGCATAAATGAATGATGATAGCTGACGACTTGCAGCAATTTTAGGATCTAACTGACGTAAAGAGCCAGCAGCTGCATTTCGAGGATTAGCAAACAGCTCCTCACCATTATCAGCACGCTGAGCGTTTAATGCTTCAAAGGATTTCTTTGGCATATAAGCCTCACCACGCACCTCTATTGTGATTGGCTCCTTTAAACGCAAAGGTATCGCGCGAATCGTTTTTAAGTTCGTTGTAATATCTTCTCCTACAACGCCATCTCCTCGTGTTGCTCCTTGTACAAAAACACCATTTTCATATTTCAAGGAAATGGCAAGACCATCGATTTTCAGCTCGCAAACATAGGAAAAGTGATCACCAATTGCTTGGCGCACTTTTCGGTCAAACTCTCGTAAATCTGCTTCATTAAAAGCATTAGAAAGGCTTAGCATAGGAAAATCATGCGTTACCTTTTTAAAGCCCTCTACTACTGCGCCACCAACTCGTTGGGTCGGTGAATCTGGATAAATTAATGAGGGATTTGCTTCCTCTAGCGCAATAAGCTCATGTAATAATTGATCATAGACACTATCTGCTACGATAGGTTGATCCAACACATAGTATGCATGACCATATTCATGCAGTAATTGATTTAATTCTGCAATGCGTTGTTCAATTTCGTTCATTTTAGTTCCTCCGCTTACGCTTTTTCAATAGGTGCAAATTGTGCAAGTAATCGCTTAATGCCGATTGGCTGAGGGAAAGCGATATCTAGCTCTGTACTATCACCCTCACCTTTTACACTGACAACCATACCTGTTCCCCATTTTTTATGGACGGCTTTATCTCCAGCCTTCCAGCCAAATTGGTCTCCGCCTGTTGCTTGTAAACGGGAGGTCGCAGGTTGCGTTCTTTGAATGTCTCCAAGTGTTCGCCTTTGATAATTGCCTGCTGAACGGTTACTAGCTGTAAACGGAACTTCAAGGGGCGCACCGCCCTTGGAAATAGATTCAATAATATCCTCTGAAATTTCACGTAAAAAACGAGAGGCATTGTTATAACTAGAACGACCAAAAATCGTTCGGCTTTGTGCACATGTCAAATACAAGCGCTCCTCTGCACGCGTGATGCCAACATACGCTAAACGCCGCTCCTCTTCCATTTCATCCATATCATCAAGTGAACGAGAATGTGGGAAAATATTTTCTTCCATTCCAATGATAAAGACAACAGGGAATTCCAAACCCTTTGCGGCATGCATTGTCATTAAAATGATATTGCCTTTGGATGTATCATCTTTATCTAATGCATCAATATCTGCTATAAGCGCTAAATCTGTTAGGAAGGCTATTAAGCTCTTATCATCACTACGCTCTTCAAATGCTTTTGTGACTGATAAAAATTCTTCAATATTTTCTAAACGGCTTTCTGCTTCAATGGTTTTTTCATTTTGTAACATAGCTCGATAACCAGATTTTTCGATCACCTGTTCTACCATTTCTGTAACCGATAAATATTCTTGCATCTCTGTAAAGCCTTTAATCATCGCATAGAATTGCTCTGCTGAATTTGCAGCCTTGCCTGATAGCCCCATAAACACAAGGTCATTCATAGCATCAAAAATTGAACGATCTTGTTCAATTGCGTAGCGCGCCATTTTTTCAAAGGAGGTAGCACCGATACTACGCTTTGGTTCATTAATAATACGTGCGAGCGATAAATCATCATCATTATTGGCAATCAGACGTAAATAAGCCAACAAATCCTTAATCTCTTTACGATCATAGAACTTTGTACCACCAACAATTTGATAAGCTATATTGGATTTAACAAGAGCTTCCTCCATAACACGCGATTGAGCATTTGTACGATATAAAATCGCAAAGTCATCGAATGAGCGATTATCTTTTTTCATAAGCTGTTGGATTGTTTGTATAACGAACTGTGCTTCCTCTTGCTCGTTATACGCTTTGTACAAGACGATTTTTTCACCTTCTGCATTTTCTGTACGCAGTTCTTTTGGGTAACGTGTTGTATTATTTTGAATGACGTCATTTGCTGCTTTTAGGATGCGTTTTGTTGAACGATAATTTTGTTCAAGCATAATGACCTTGGCATTTGGATAATCCTTTTCAAAGGACAGGATATTGCCAATGTCTGCCCCACGCCAACGATAAATTGATTGATCTGAATCCCCTACAACACAAATATTTTTAAATTTTTTAGCCAATAACTGCACAAGTAAGTACTGGGATTTATTGGATATGGATAGGTAAGCATTTGAAGTAATCTCCTGCTTTTCCCCCCATTCACACCGTACGTGAGGGTTTCCCCTCATACGGCGTTCCATCAATTATGAATCTTTACACTAATACTTTATTTCCAGCTTTCACACGAAGTTTATTTACTTTGTCCAAACTTTGTTTTGTTAACTCTAACATTTGAAGGTATTTATTAATGATGTCTTCTGTTGTGGCATGAATCAGTTTATGGGCTTCTTTCGTTATAAAAACTAAGTTGTCATACTTATCGTTACCACCTTTTGCCTTCGGAACGATGTGATGTAATTCCATATTTTTCAGAATGAGTGCTTCTCCTGTGATATAGCAAACCCCTTTTTGAGCAATGTATTTAGAAATACGATTGTCGTTGTATTCAATACTACGATTGATTACAGGATTTTTCATGAGATACTTCACAACTTCTTCTGATACTGATTTTTGCTTTTTATGAATCAGACTTCTACCTTCAACTGTATAATTGTTGATTTCTTGCGTAAAGTTTGTTGGATTTTTGTGTTTGATTCCATCGATAGGGAATATCGCTACTTTTGCAACGAATGTCTTTTTCTTGCCAAGATAATCTTTGAAATGTTTCTTGTAGTACGTACTTGGCTCACCTTTATCCGATGAAACTTTCTTCAAGCTGTTATATAAGGTTCGTTTGACTGAAAATGCAATTTCACTAAAATCTTTCGTTACCATCGTTGCTTGCTGATAGAAGTTATGAAGTCCTAGAATTGTTGCATTGAGTTTGGACACTTCTGAAGCATTAGATTTCTTTTTAATTCGTTTGATGTTTTCTTTGATTTTGCTAATTGCGTTTTTCTTCGCCTTATTTGTCATGAATGATTTTACGGTATGCTTCTTTTTATTTCTAGCCACTTTCATTTTAAAGCCTAGAAATTCCGAGAAGTTTTTCCTTAAATTAATGACCTTTGATTTTTCTTTACTAATGTCGAGATGTAATCTTTCTTTTAACCATTTTTTCACACCTTCGAAAATCTTGAAGGCACTTTTATGGTCTCTACAAAAGATTTTAAAATCATCTGCATATCGCACAATGAACATTTCTTTCAAGCTTGTGGCTCTTTTTAAGGTACTATATTTCACTGACCTATCAAATCTAACCTTGCCACCAATAATTCTTTTACGCTCATAGTTTTTCTGTGTTTCAAACGTTTCCCACTGATTGCTTATCCACCAATCTAATTCGTTTAGCACAATATTAGATAGTAGCGGTGATAAAATACCACCTTGAGGAGTCCCTTTATTAGGTGTTCCTACTCCTACAATTTCTGCTTTCAGTAGTTTACTTATGATTGAGAGAACCTTTTTATCCTGGATACCCATTGACCACATTTGTTTAAGAAGTTTGCCATGATTGACATTATCGAAGAAGCCTTTGATGTCAATATCAACCACATAGTGCAGTTTGTTGATATTTGCTAATGTTACTGCTCTAGAATATGCATGTAAAGTTCCTCTGTTCGGTCGAAAACCGTAACTGTGATGATGAAATTTCGCTTCCCATATTGGCTCTAGAATTTGTTTAATACATTGTTGAATGATTCGGTCCTCGATTGTCGGGATGCCGAGTGGTCGAATTCCTCCATTAGCTTTTGGTATTTCTTTTCTTCTTATTTTGTGTGGTATGAAGTTTTCAAGTCTTTTTCTGACATAATCAATTAATGCGTTCGGGTCTTTTTCTCCGATAGTAATGATTGTCGATTCATTAATACCTTTGGTGAGAGAACCCTTGTTTTTCTTGATGTTTCGATATGCCAGTAAAATATTTTCTCTTCTAATAATCAATTCATACAGATTTTTAAAGCGTTTGTTCATTTGACTTGCTTTGTAAAGGTCATCTAAGGTTTGTTGCATATCGTAATATTCATTGTTTCGTAAGGACTGTCGTTTTAAAACTTTCTTGTTTGCTGTTTCAGTCAATACTCTCACCACTTTATTACTTCTTTTGGCGATTGCATTTCTTTTAGTCATACGAGAACCTGATAGTATAAAGTAATGTTTGAGTTATTCATAAATTGACTAATGGCTATCCCTCCACCGCTTATTATCACGGCTTCACTGGTACTGTGCCATCACTTTCACTGTACTTAAAATGAGGTTATACTATAGACGCTTTCCCTCATACCGCTTCAACGAGTGCAATCTCTCCACGTAGCCAGCTTACCACGTTCCAAGAAATCATATCTGTACATATAATACTTTTAGGTCATTCCTCTAACCCTGTTAGCTGGATAGTGCCTGTAACACTATAAGGTGTTTCATAAAGACAAATTTTACTCCACCTCACTAACCCAACAATAAGTTGGTGTACCCTTTCGAATACCTATACCTCTAGAGCCGTACATTCGGAATTTCGTCAGTAGGAAGTTTTGTTCCCTACATTCTAACCATGAGTATTTTTATAGAACCCCAGCCTATCTACCACACAAAGTGCCTCCACTCCGCTTTCCTGTAATTAGGGTGATATTCAACTGACTTCACCGAGCTTATAACACCTTCATAATTGCCTATGCTGATGCTATTCGGAGGATTAGGTCGAGCCTTTCAGAGCGTTACCTCATCATTCGACTCATCCGATTTCTTAGTTCTCCTAGCAAATATGCTAGTGGCTAATCTTTTCAATTAGCAACGTGTCGCACTATCTTGATACTCATCAACATGAATATATTGGAATTTATTCTGATAGTATTCAAGCACCTCTGGGACTCTCTTGAATAATGTAATAGTGGTCATTATTAAGTCATCGAAATCTAGGGATTGGTTGCGGCGTAGTCTTTTTTCATAGCCCTTGTAAACTCGTGCAACCGTTTTTTCGTAGGGATTATGTTCATTAATTTGAGCGACATAATCATCTGCTGCAATACATTCGTTTTTTGCTGCACTAATAGCATTTAAAATAGCGCGAGGTTCAAAGCGCTTCGAATCAATGTTTTCTTCCTTCATCACATTTTTAATGACTGATAGTTGATCTGTGGAATCTAAAATTGAAAAATTACGTGATATTCCAAGCTGATCAATATTACGTCGTAAAATACGTACACACATCGAGTGGAATGTGGATACCCACATACTATCGCCTGTCCCATTACCAAGAATGCCATCAATACGCTCTCGCATTTCTCGTGCCGCTTTATTGGTAAAAGTGATAGCTAAAATTTTTGATGGGTACACTTCTTTTTCAATGATTAAATACGCAATACGATGTGTTAGTACACGCGTTTTCCCCGATCCTGCACCCGCCATAATTAGAAGCGGCCCTTCAGTCGTTTTGACCGCATTCTCCTGTTCAGGGTTCATACCTGCTAATAAGTTTTTTGTTAACTGCTCCATTTCGCACCACCTTACAAACGTTTGTTCTTAAATTATATCGTATTTTTAACAGCCTTAACAGTTGCAAGTGCAGCTTTTAAATCATCATAAATAATATTACCAACTACAACTGTATCCGCATATTTTGCCATTTCGGCTGCTTGCTTTGCGGAAGTAACACCACCACCATAAAACAATCGTGTATTTTTAAGCTCCTGCTTTACAGCACTAACAACACTAATATCACCATATGTTCCGCTATACTCTATAT
>JAEWDX010000239.1 GCA_023389895.1 Bacillota bacterium | reverse complement strand
GGTAATGAGCGTGCTCCAAGTCCTGCTACTGTGATAATCGCTTTTTTGATTTTCTTCATATTAAAATTCTCCCTTCTGCTAATAGAAACGTTCGTTGATTTCTATTTCATCATTTTCTATGCGTGTTAGTTCTTATTTAAGTGTTTTGTTGAAACAAATTTCGATTTTTCGGCAACAGAAAAAGGACAGCTATGAAAAAACTGCCCTTTAAATGTGATATTTCAATTTATCTTCACGTCTGATTTCTTGCCATCCGTTGCTCTTTTTTCTGAATGCAAGTTTGAAAGCGACATCCATTGTCAAAAACATATATTGCAAGAAGAAGAAGGGGGCAATAAATAGGATTATGATTTTTCTCTTTTTGCTGAATCTCATATCGTCACCATCGATAATTAGAGATAACAACGTAAGGATGAAGAATACAGAATACATAAGAAGGGCGGCCAAGAGCATTAATGTGAAACTAGCTTTCCAGTCTAATCCTTGATATAGGCTGATTGCAAAATATACAAATTGAAGATTCATGAACACGAAACTTGCAAAGTAGAAGTGTATTAAGTATTGCATGCTATTTGCAAAATAGATGTTTCTTTTTTGCTTTTCATTGCCAGTACGTATAATCTCTTTTAGCTTTTTATCGTATATCTTTTTAACTTCCATTGATCCCTCTGTCCATCTTTTCCTTCTTTGATTGGTGACTTTAAGAGAAGATGATTCTTCTAAATAATGAATTGCATTGGACTGATAGAACGTCTTTGTGTCCTTCATAGCTAACTCATTTTTTAATTCACTTCCTTCGACTAACGTGAAGAAGTGCCAGCCATTCATTTCCTTTACATAATCATTGGTCAAGAGTAATCCTGTACCAACTATTGTGATCGTTAAGTCATTGTCGGACTTGTATCTACTTCCTAAGCCGTCCATCATTGAATATTGGATTGAACTGCAATCTGCAACTAGTGAAATACCTTCTCCACCATTTGCCATCCTGTTCTTTTGCAATCTTCTTCCATTTATCACCTTTGCACCAGTAACAAGACCGTTATTCATTTCCAACACAAAATCTTTGTGGATAAAGGTATCGGCATCAAGAATAATGTGTGCATCGTACTCATTTGGTTTATTCTTTAAAATTTCATTGAAGTAGTGATTTAACACGTGACCTTTTCTTTTTTGGTTTTCGCATATTTGAATGTGGCAGTTATAATTTTTAGCTATTTGAATCGTTTTGTCACCTTCATCTTTCACAACTACATATATGTCGATTAACGATTCATCGTAAGTCTGTGATTTTATTGATTTCAATAGCGTTTCTATAACTGAACTTTCATTCCTAGCAGGAATAATTATCGAGAAGCGATTTTGCTTCGGGTTAAAGTATTTCTTTTGAGGTTTGAATCCTCCGAAAAATCCTTTAATTCGAGGGAAATAGCATATTATTGAAATTGTTGCGATTAAAAAATAGATGACTGTTGTAATCAGAATAACTTTGTTCATCTTAACACCCCTTTGTTTTGCTTGATATATTTTTGTTTGTCGAAAGACTTCTTCGCGTATCGGGTTAGATACAGCTTACGATGATAGCCTTGTAACTTTCCGTCATTTGAATTTCCTCCTTTAATGTTCCACTATTGTTCCACGTAGATTTTGTGTAGTGTGGCTCAGTACCGACGGAGCTAGAAGGCAAGGGATAAACATAACAAGTCCATAAAATCCAATCAGCCTTATGTTAACGGAAGCTGGGGAAAGCAAAATAATGAGCACCGATACTGCACATAGAACAGCATACACTTTAAATAATTTCGTTCGCAAAAAAACAGGCAACCATTGTTTGATACACTGTAGCAAAAAGTAACCCCCAGCAATTGCTGTAAGGTATGTAACTTTTATCCCCCATTCAAAATCTAAAGGAAACCACGCAAATAATAAACGCTCACCAATAAGAGTTGCGACAACAACAGTAAGGATCATGAAAGAAAAATAGAATAATATTTTATTTCGATTCCCCATCAAAAATAGAATAAAACTATAAAGTGCATGAAAAAGATAAATAATAATAGCAACAAGAACGATATTCGTAGAAAATCCAACTTCCTTATACAGAGGAGTCGCCAAGCCTAATTTCAGTGAGCGAACAATTCCGCTACTCAGCGGATCGTCATAGTTAGCAACCTGAATAATAAGTTCGATTTCACTCGTTTTTTCCAATGTAAAAAATACCGTTTGAGGAGCGTTTAATGGTCTGTACTGTTTTTTGTCTTCACCAGGTTTTCCTATGCTTGATATTAGCTTCCCATTAACGTATATTTCCGATGAATTACTAATATATGGAATATGCAACCCGTAAGTTATGGCTTTCTCCGGATTCACTTGTATTCTCAAACGATATGATCCAAAACCATAAGTACTTGGAGCATCGGCCGAAATAGACCAATTTCCTGGGACTTGAATATAGCTTTTTTCATTATGATTAGAATTATTATCAGAATGGCTCTTCATCAAAAATGTATGCGGAAAGAACTCCCATTCACCATCAAGGGGAATAGAAGACTCCGATATATGTTCCCATTTACGAAAATCTAGTACTCCTTAAGCAGCATGTGGATGATCAGGTGTTGTAAAGAAACTCATCCATAACAAGCGAAAAACAGTAAGAATTAGCCAAAATACTAAAGCTATAAAAATTATTTTCTTTATCGACATACACTTAGTAAAATCTATTTTGTTCAATCCCCTTCAAAATATAATTCAACATTATAATCATTATAATTTTAATACTATTACAAGATAAGAGGAATAGTTTCACGAATTTTTCTATTTTTAGAAAATCTATAGATACAAATAGAACTAAAAAAGATGACCTCTGTTCAATACGGAGATCATCATCTAACTACAGTTTCAAACTTACTCACTAATGCATTTTTGAATAATCGGGGCATTTCATCCACTTTTCCATAAATTATTTATACATACGTAAAGTAAATATGTCAGGATGATTGCAAATGAAAACGATTGTTTTTATCGGGTGCAATAAATTTGGAACAAGTAATGAAGCACTCATAATCGCAAAGCAAATGGGTTATTACGTTGCTTTAATAATGGATAAGAAAATACACTATTCCCTTAAAGCAGACCAATTTATCTACATCAAGGATTTATTCAATATCGAAAAAAGCATCGATGCGATAACAAAGCTAAAAGAAAAAGGATACGAAATATGTGCCTGCCTCAGTTTTATTGATCCTTATATTTCCTATTCAGCAAAGCTTGCAAAGCATTTCGGCTTGATGGAAGTATCTATCAACTCCTTATATTCGATGGAAAACAAAATAAGATTTCGTGAAAAATTGAAGCACCTCTCCTCCTCACCTTTTTATACAACTTTTCATAATGAAGCATCCGTTTATCCATTCATTAAAAAACACAATTCTAATCTTCCATTAATCGTAAAACCACCCTCTACAAATGGCTCTAGGGATGTGTTTTTCGTTGAAACCGAAGAACAATTAAAAACCGCCGTTCATTTTTTACTAAAAAAATACCCGAAACAATCGGTATTAGTAGAAGAATATTTATTAGGACCGCAATATTTGATTGAAGTATTCGTACAAAATAATAACTTAACTATAATCGGAATTATTGAACAGGAATTTTCCGAAGATGAACCATTTATCGTAATCGGCTATCAATTCCCTGCTTCATTAAGTGAAACAGAGTATAAAAATCTTATTATTTCTGTTCGAGAAATTATTGGCGAGCTTGAGCTTACAAACGGTGCTTGTCATTTAGAAATGCGAAATGTTGACGGAGAGTGGAAGTTGATCGAAATCAATCCAAGAATGTCAGGTGGAGTAATGAATCGCATCATTGAAGAAGGCACAGGCATCAATCTAATAAAGGATATAATCAAGCTGAATTTAGGTAAAGAGCCATCACTTATGAAAACACAAAATCATCATGTATATGCAAGATATGTAACGCTCCGTTCTCGTGGTAAATTACTAAAAGTAACTGGAGAAGAGCTTGCGTTAAAGTATGATGGGGTTAAATATGTTTTTGTAAAGCCGCTCGAAGGAGATATTTTAACTGCCCCTTCCACAATGGGGCATCGCTATGCTTGTATTATCGCTGCCTCTCAATCTCCAAATGAAGCAAAATCTATCGCATTAGCTGCCGCAATGGAAATTAAATTTTATTTAGAGCCCTTTTAACTAGGCGAATTTTAACGAGGATGATTAAATGGGTGAAGTGGTCAAGTCTATATTCCCTCCCCATCCGCACAATCTCTTTAATGGTGAAATACCTTATTATTAAAGAAAAAGACGAAGGGAGTTGACGGCTGAAATGAATAATGAAATGGATAATATACATTGCATATGTGAAGCACTCTTTGAGCTTAAATCATTGCAGGATTTTTTGACAAACAATTCAACTAAATACTTTGGAAACTTGCTTGCTAAATTAGTAGGCACTGATACAATCCCCTTTCTTTTGTTAACGAAAAACGGACGATTTTCACATACAAATATCGAAATGAATGATGAAGCTAGAACAGAAGAGTGTTTCGAAACAAGTTACTTTCGCATCGAGTCAATTGACAAAGAGAGGTGCTCTGCCATTTTATCATTACTTCGCCCACTAAACATTGTTAGCGAGGATACTTCAAAACCAGGAGAAGTTGTTAAACTAGTAAAAACAGCCATCTTTATCGAAGTTAATTTAGCCTGTATCTATGCCATTCAACCTTTAGAAGCCGAATTACTGAAACGACAAATTATCATTGAACCAAAGTGGTGACCCAGAAAATCTTTCTTACTAAAGATGCATATCATTCCAATAATGAGCATCTTTTTTCTGCTTTCCCGCAAAAAGTTGACCTTAAAGCCGATAATTGTTGGATCTCTTCTCTATTCATACAATAGCCGCTCAAGAAGTAGCATTTACCACGAACCACAATCCAAAATTTAGGTTAGTAAGCTGACCCCATATCCCTATTGTTGAATTTTCAGTTAAACTAAACTACTGTCCGTTTCAAAAGAATGTTCGCTTGAATGTAATATTCATAGGAAAGCGGAAACACTTCAAGATCCAGCAAAAAAGAAATAAAAGGAGATCATTAAATGACATTAATCGGAATGCTACATCATCGGAAGGATCCAACAACTGTTATCAAGTCATATGCATATGCAGCAGTTGCGAAAGCAGAAGGAGCTAAGTTTTTCTACTTTTCTCCTGGAACCGTTAATTTCGTTAATCGTTCGATTAAAGGGCAAGTATACGAAGATGGAAAATGGGTTGCACGAATCATGCCTTTCCCCGATGTCATCTACAATGCAGGAAGCCCGGAAAAGCTCGTTAAATCGAAGGAAATTATTCAAAAGCTGAAAAAGGAAATACCGTTCTCTACTCATTCTATCGGCAATAAATGGAATGTGAACGAACGATTAAAGGAAGCGGGAGAATTTTCAAACTATTTAATTCCTACAGAGATCATTAAAGACACAGAAAGTTTCTTCAAGTATGTCACTGCTTTTAAAAAGGTCGTTTTCAAACCAATTGACGGAAGGAAAGGAAAGGGGATCTTCTTTATTACGAAAAAAGGAAGCGAATATGAAGTTATGAAAGAAGCCAATCAAGTAATCCTTTCAAAGCAGGATCTTGATAAGGTCATTGGTTCAAAAATCTCGACTGGAAAATATATCCTTCAGCCCTATATTCAATCTGTCACAAAGTCTGGGCAAGTATTTGATTTCAGGCTTCATGTCCAAAAAAATGGCGCAGGAAAATGGGTCATCACAACAATCTATCCTCGCATCGCTCCAAAGGGATCGATCATTCCGAACATCAATAACGGTGGATACACCAACTATTTAGAGCCATTTTTACAACAGGAATTTAAAGAAGAAACGTTTAATATTAAACGGACATTAGAACATTTTTCGCTCTCGTTAGCGAATCATCTCGACGAGCTGCAAATGATTCAATACGGTGAAATGATCGATGAAATTGGCATTGATATTGGATTAGACGAAAATTCAAAAATCTGGATCTATGAAGTAAATTGGCGTCCAGGCTGTCCGCCTGCCTTTTATCTAGAATTAGATGTCGTCATTAATACGATAAAATATGCTGTTTACCTAGCCAAAAACCAACAGACTATTAAAGCCCAAATCAAAGCAGCGAAGCAAAAAAGCCTCGAAGACAATGGCCAAATACCGATTATCGCAATTACAGGAAGTGCCGGTAAAACAACATCGAAAGCTTTCCTTGCATCCATCCTAGCGAAAAAATGGAATGTATTCGAATCAAAGGACTATTGGAACACAACTGAGCATACGAAAAAGCATGCTGCAGAGATCAATGATCAACATGAAGCTGTTGTCCTAGAGTATGGGATGGCTTATCCAGGTGTTATTACAGAACATTGCAGCATTATTAAACCGAATATTAGCATCGTCACAAATATTGGACTAGCACATGTCGGCAACTTTGATAGTAATATTAAAAAAGTCGCACACGCCAAATCAGAATTAATCCATGGAATGGAGCAAAGAGGTCTTCTAATCCTTAACAAGGATGATATTTATTCAAGACATTTAGATATTCAGAATTTCAAAGGGAAAATAATGACAGTCGGCATCACATCAGCCGCTGACTATAAAGCAGATAATATAAAATATGAAAGCGATGGAATGAGCTTTAGTATGAAACTTCAAGGGCAGAAAATAAATCTATTCATCCCAATCTTAGGGGAACACCATGTTTATAATGCACTAAACGCAATTGCTGTTGCTGATCACTTAGGATTCTCCCCTATGGAAATAAAAGCTGGGCTCCTCTTCAAAAAGCCACCTCGAAGATTAACGATCTACCATTGTCAAAACAATATTACGATAATCGATGACACTGTTCACTCCCATCCACAAGGAGTAAAGGCAGCCATTGATGTCCTTGCAAATATAGGAAAGCATCGAAAAATTGCCATCATCGGACAAATGAGAGAGTTAGGTGATTTACGAGAGGAAGAATATCGTAAAGTCGGGAATTACATTGCAGAAAAACGAATTGATTTGCTCATTACGTATGGATTCCGAACAGAAGAAATTAGTGAACAGGCTAAATTAATGGGGCTTCCTCCAGGAAACGTTTACCATTGTACAAATAAAGACCTTTTACATGAACGATTAGCGAAAATCATAAAAAAAGGCGATACCATTTTAGTAAAAGGAGCAAGCAAAACAAATATGTTCGACACCGTGAAATTT
>JAEWDX010000193.1 GCA_023389895.1 Bacillota bacterium | reverse complement strand
ACTTTATATCCCACTACGTTCAGATAAAACCAGTTAGGTGAATATTCGATAATTGGCGAGCGTGGACTTCTTTATATCCCACTACGTTCAGATAAAACAAGTAGATGCTCTTAACATTGCAATGGCTAATATTACTTTATATCCCACTACGTTCAGATAAAACGATTACATCTTTATTGCCATTGTCTCCAACTAAAACTCTTTATATCCCACTACGTTCAGATAAAACGTTACTTCAAATAAATATATTGATGAGAAAGTACCTAACTTTATATCCCACTACGTTCAGATAAAACGGCAGCACAACAATCGAATCCATGAAAACGCAATGAACCTTTATATCCCACTACGTTCAGATAAAACCCCTCAAAATAAAACAACCATAAACGTTGATATACCAAGGACTTAGACTGTTTCCTTACATATCAACATTTTCGTATTTTGCAGTGAACCATAGATTGTGTTTTTGTTTTCCTTTTACAAATGGATGCAACACCTTATCTATCAAGGGGTTAAGTCGCTTTTGTAAAAAGATGGATTCACTGCAAAAAATTAATTAAATTATAACAATTCTAAACTAATTTTAGAGAATTTACAAAAATAAATCCACTGGATTTTTCTCCTGCCCATGCACGATTTTCTTAATATTGCGTGGGTTTTGGACCTGATATAAATAAATCGAATCCTCATCTTTCTTGATGATTTTATTTAATTCTGCCATACATTTCGTTAACATACCAGCAGTAATTTCTCCCTCAAACACTGAGTTTTGAGTCCAATCTAAATACTCTCGCAATTTCTTGCATACTTTTCCAACTCTCTTACTATCAACATCATAAGTAATAATAACAAACATATATTTACCACCACGCCTTTAATGGTTTATACACGTCATCACCAATCACATGTTTTACAAGCTTATAGCACTCCAGACGAATTAAATAACGATAAGTTGTATTCCTCTTCAGTACTCGATGCTTTACGGATTGATTTAGCTTTTCTTCCCATGCAGTAATAAACTTCTTCTTGCCTTCTTCATTTAAATAACAAATCTCTCCTTCTAAATAGTCAAAATGCTTCTTTGTCAGTTGTCTTTTATTTATTAATGAAAAAATAATTGGATCTACGATAAGAGGTTTAAAAATTTCTGCCAAATCTAAACTAAGGGAAAATCTTCTCATGGAAGGTTCATGTAAATAACTAATTGTAGGATTCAAAGGTGTTTTATAAATTTCCCCGAGGGTTGCCCGATATAAGAGAGTATTTCCAAATGAAATCAACGCATTTATCGGATCTCTAGGTGGCTGTTTTTCTCTTTTTTCAAAGACGAAATCTTGTTTCAACATATAATTAAATGACTGATAGTACAAGTGACGTATTTGCCCTTCTCTGCCCATTAATTCTTGAATCGACGTTGATGCCTGCAACTGTTCTCGCAGTAGCTGAATTGCTTCAATATATTCAGCGGTTTCTTCTTTATAATTGCGTAAATTCCGAAGCATATGATGGATACCGCCTTGTAAAAATTGAATAGCCAAATATAACCTTCTATTCATATCAGAATAATGTTCACTTTGTTTTACAATAACATGACCCGATTCTTTTCCTTCTCTCGGATGAAAGGCACCGGAATAAAAACCATAATAATTATAAAATTGTAGCGAAATACCATGCTGGCTCAAAAAAGTTAATAGTTTACTATTTACATCTATTTCACCGAATAGATGTAACGTCCGGATCTTTTCTATAGGGAGCGGTTTCTTCACTCCATCTTCACTTTCAAAATAAATTGTATTATGCTTCCTCTTCAATCTTCCATTTGAAAAAACATAATGATCACGCATCATCCTCATCAGCCTCCGTTGCATAGCAAAAACCAAAATAGGCACATGATTTACAATAAGGTAATTTAATAACTGCTGGAGGTGATGGTTTATCTAGTATTTCATATACTCCAGCAATTGCTTTTTTAATATCTTTTTCTGTATCTTTTGTCAAAACTACCTCAACTGTCTTTTTTTCCTTCGTATAACTAATTAACCCCTTTTTACAAATTTCTCGTAAAGAAAGTTGATAAAGGTAGAATAGCATTTGCATTGTGTCTGACTTTTCCATTTTGCTAGTGAGTTTAATTTCTCTCACATAATCACCATCAAATGCATCCAGTTTAAAAGCGCCATCAATTAATATTTCTTTTTTCTCTAATCGTGGATATGCCGTTTCATGAAGCACCTTCCCTTGCAATACCCTATCAGACTCGTCTTCCATACCGATTCCTTTTTTATACAACCAAAGCTTTCGTTTACACAAAGCATAATACGCTAGATCAACACCACCAACGGATTGTTGTTGTTGCATGATAGGCTCCTTTCATAAAAGATTTTATAACCTCTTATTCCTATACTAAAAAACAAAATAAAATAACATTTAAAATCAGATAGTCGGCATGTTTAGTTTATAAAAATTGGCCACTATCGAATAACTTTTTTTCATTAGTATACTGCAGTCCTTTTTCATCATTGTAACTATAATCGACAACTGGAATTGCAATACTATTTCCAAGCCAAATAACTTTTTCATGACGATTTAACTTTTTTGCAATTTCCACTTGATATTTTGGTATATCTACGGTGTATCCAAGAAGTTCATCACGGAGCTTTCCTCGTGATATTCTTGCTTCTTCTCGATCCTTATTTTTAAATGTACCTTTATAGTTACTAATTAACCTGTTAATATCATTTTCATTTTCTTTATACACAAATTGCGGAATTATTGTTTCATTAAAAATGTCACGCAAATCAGTTAATTTTTCATCTAACTCCTCATATTCAACAATATTCTTTAACAAATGTAAGTAGTTTTGAACATCTCGATAATAAAGACTATTTTTTAATTTTTTAGTTGTATAATTTTCCTCAATTAGATCCATCTTCATCTCTTCTGTAAAAATAGTTGGTACATTAAACTGTTTAAGAACTTTCTTCGAAATATCAAAAATACTCTTATCAATTATACTTCTACTATTTTGAGATGAGATACCTGTGGGATATCCATCTCCTCCTGAATAAACGTAAACATTAATCCGACCATGGTCTAAAAAACGGTTACGATAGACACGCCCCATCCTTTGAAATAATCCATTTAAATCTGATAGTTCTGTATATAATACGTCAAAATCTATATCAACACTTGCCTCAACAACTTGAGTCGTTATCCAAATAGCTTTTTCTTTAGTTTTGAGATCACCCATACGAATAATCGCATCTTCTTTATTTTTACGATCGTTCTTAGTAAAACGACTATGAAAAAGAAATACGTCATTTCTAGTTTTCTTTAATTCTTCGTACATCATTTGAGCTTTATTTACGGTATTTACAATAACAAGAATTTTTCCATCTTCTTTATTTTTCTTAATATCTGTAACTGTAAGCTGTTGATCTTTTACCAGTACCCTATGACGTACAACTGCTTTTCTATCCTTAATTTTTAAAAAAGGTTCCTCTGGTTTATTTATTTCTATTTTTAGATGCTCCATTAAATCTCCAATAAAAGGAGCAAAGGTTGCTGTCATAATTGTAAACTTTCCACCTATTTGAGTTATTTCTTTAAGTGCATATAGTAAACATGCTAACATTTTTGGAGAATACATTTGAATCTCATCAACAATTAATTTCGAATAAGCTAATGTTGCTAATTTCTTTTCATAACCTTCTTGTTTAAAGACAAAATCCAGAATTTGATCTAATGTACAAACCGTTAACGGCATAGACCATTGCCTTGTTTGTTCAAAGTAATCAAGACTAAATAAATCATTTGCTATATATTCTCTCTCTGTTTCGGAATGAAGTAATCCAACTTCCTGAAAATTAATTTCATTATAAATTCTGTTATAAATACTGTTAATTGAAACTCGTAACGGAAGTGTAAAGAAACCTTTTCCATCTCCAATCCAATACAGTGCTCCTTCTGTTTTCCCTATTCCTGTCGATGCGATTATTATATTATTTTCTTCTTTATGAACTCTCATGTAGTTTTGTAATATATTCGGTTCACTCTTTAATTTATTAGTAAAATAACGCTCAAGACTTAACACTAAACCAGGATTTTTAATTTCTACTGGTATACCTGCACTGGCAGCATGATCAACTTTATTTAGCAATCCTTTTACCATGATAAAAGGGCGTAACAATTCATTATCCGTATCTTTGCTAATGCGTTTCCCAGGCGAAGCATATCTTAAAAAATTAAACTCTGGTTCTGAGATCGGAAATGAAAGATGTTTCTGTAGTTCTTCATAATAGGCCGTTAAATCTTTTTGAATAGTTTCTTTTATATCTTCTGATACTGAAGCTGGACGATTATGGTGAAAATAAATTGCTTGAGCAATAATCTTTTTATCAGCTAATTTTTCTAATTCCCTAAAAGGAAAAAAGGCACAGCTTAAATAACCATGAGGAATTTCTTTTATTTTTGTTAAAGAATCAGGTAATAGCTTGTCAACTTTCATATTTGTTAAAAGTTTATTTTGAAATTTTGTATTTACCTTCCCAAGATCGTGAAATTTACATACCATTTCTAATGATACCCAGTCTAACAAAGGTATAATTGGATAAATATTTTTTAGACGCTCTAATTCATCTAATAATTTTCCAGTATGCTCAGCTATAGTTTCTTTTGGGTTAGATTTCGCCAAGAATAAATTATTCACAAAAATCCCTCCTTCGCATAAATAAAGGGCGTATCCGCCCTTTATTTATGCATAGAATACGATATTTTCATTTTCATCAAGAGCTACCTTAGAATCAGAATAAATAACTTTTCCATTTGTAGCATGAATAACGGGTATTCGTACCCATTTTCGTTGTTCTACTTCTTTTTTTATTTTAACTTTTTCATAATAACGATTTAGTTTGTACACTGTAACATCTGCTTGATCATAATCTTCAGCCATATCAAATGGAATATAAGCAGATTGTGTTAAAATATAATCCTCATCTAACATTTTTTCTTCTACTTCCACAATTACAGCCTCATCAATACGAACAATGTCTTCTCTTCTACCTAATGAAATAAATTCTTTCGGTTTCAAAAATGCTTTAAGTATCGTCTCTAAATCCTCATCATTTTCCGGAAGAACATGAATCATTAGTTCTACATCGGTTAATAATTCCGTCGTCGTGACACCTCTTATCATTCCGTAATCACGATTATCCTCACTTGAATGAAGCTTATGTGTATGACGTCCTTCCTCATAGGACGCCGCTGCAAATTCATAACGTGTATTCAAATCATTAACTTTAGAATAGTATTCACCCTGTATACTTAGTTTCATCGGATGATATTCATTAAAATTACAAACACGATGGATCATTCCTGAAACAGTAGAATAGGGAGGTAATGGATATGTTTCTTTCAATTGAAAACTTGTTGGCAATTTATAATTCACCATGTTTTGATAAAGTTTAATTCTTATTGACCGCATACAATCACCTACTTAATTAACATAGTAAACATTGATTTCATGTTCAATATGACTAAAAAACTCACTAATTGAAGTAGCATTCAATTCATCAATAATTTGATTATCATTATCAAAAATTCCTTGAATAAAACCACAGCATGTTTGTTCTGCAATATGCGTGTCT
>JAEWDX010000164.1 GCA_023389895.1 Bacillota bacterium | reverse complement strand
GGTTTACTCGTCCCATTTATGTTACAGCAATTTCCTGAGCTAGGATGGCGAGGAGCATGGTTAATTTTCGCGCTAATGACAATTATAGTTATAGTGTTAGCATTTTTTGTGATAAAACAGCCACAAGCTGTAGCCGAAAAGGATACTACACAGGAAAAAACAACCGCTTGGCGAAATAAGGAGCTGTATATGATTGCAGTTATGTATTTCGCAGTTGGACTAGTCTACCTCATTCCAAATTTATATCAAACAAGCTACATGAAGGAACTTGGTATTTCAACTGCAACGGCAGGTTCCGTCTATGCTATTGCAGGTATCGTTTCTATTGGAGGTGCTCCATTTTGGGGAATGTTGGCTGATAAAATAGGTGTGAAAAAAGCATTAGTAGCAGCACTACTGTTATCCGTTGTAGGCGATCTCCTGCCAATTATGTTAGAGAACGTAAGCGGGTTTATACTATCCTCCGTCATATGGGGCACCTCACTTGGCGGAGTTCTTGTCCTCATTCAAATGAAGGCTAGCGAGCAGGTGTCGCCGAAATATGTAGCGTCTGCTATAGGTTTCATTTCCATTTTCTATGCGGTTGGTCAAATGATAGGACCAGGGCTAGCAGGCTGGCTTATTGAGTACGTGGGAGGATTCGAAATGGCTTATGGTTTTGGCGCTGTAGTTTTCTTTTTCACGCTGCTACTGTCAACAGTTCTTAAGGCAGAAATTGTGCAGAAACAATAATTCTATAGCCTAAAGTAAATTTGTTTGCTATACTTTGGTTAACTATTGATAATCGTTCTCAATGAAGAGCTGAAGGCTGGTGACAAACTCTATGAAAGTTGATTTTCATCAAAATTTTGACCATTTTTATCATGCTTTAGAAATACTGGGGCCGAAGAAGGCACAACAGGAATACATAGCTTTTCAATCAAAGGAAAAGGACGGAACCATTCATCGTCTTAGCCCACGTCAAGATCTGGAAGTGGTCATTTCTGATTACTCTTTTCATAAAGAACATCAACTGGATATGTTAACAACAAAGCCTATGGTAGAGATTAGTTTCTGTCTACAAGGAACAAGGGGTGTTCATATTTCCGATTGTGCCTATGAAATAACTGCTGGGACATGCTCATTGCAATTCATTGAGCAAGTAGAGGCTAGTTTTTTATTTAATAGAAAGGAATCTTATCAAATGGTTGGCATTGGGATTCCAGTCTCAACCTTTGATCATTATATGGATAAAATAGAAAGTAACGGAGAGAGCACCATGAATTTTCAAGATGTTCTTAAAGGATTGTCCTATCGCTTGTTTCAGGAAAAAATCAATTCTACAGATACTCTCATTCTCAGACAAATGCTGAATGCTATTACTGCAAAAAAAATGACTAATTTAGAGCTTGAATGTACAGTTTTACAGCTTTTAGCAAGAACATTTCGAACTTTTCTCAGCCAACCAATCAACCAAACAGAATTCTCAATTCGCGATCGGGCAAAAATACGTCAAGCACAGGCCATTATGATTGAAAATATGATAAATCCGCCATCATTAATTGAATTGTCGCGTTTAATTGGATTAAATGATTATAAATTAAAAAAGGGCTTTAAGGAAATGTTTGGTACAACGGTATTTGGCTATTTACGTGAAAAGCGTCTCGAGAAGGCAAGTTATTTATTACAAGATGGCTCAATGAATGTAACAGAAGTTGCCAATGCAGTCGGTTATTCCAACCCTAGCTATTTTTCTGAGGCGTTTAAGAGAAAGTTCGGGACGAATCCTAATGAAGTATTAAGGAAGTTTTCTCAGCCATTTACCGAGTGGGACAATCATGAAAAATATTGAAAATCAATATTAATCTAGTATTTGGGGGGAGCGAAACAGATGTCTACAGAAAACAGCCTACTTTCCCATATTTTTTATCAACCTGTACAAATCATTCATTTAGAAAATATGCGAGATACCGATAAAGACTCGTCCTCATTCCCCTGTATCGTCATCGTTTATGATGGCAGCGTCAAATATACGTTGCAAAATCAGCTAATCGAGCTTAATGCTAGAACGATTATGTTTTGGGATAATGCAACTAATTTTTATATTCCCGATAAGTGCAATATTAGAGGCATCGTCATCCAATATCGCCAATATGGTGTAAGAACAGTCAGCTTATTTCAAGAGCTTACAATGATTCGCGAAAGTTCAGATAAGATTATGAGTTTAGCAGTAGAAATAGAAAAGGAAACAAGGATTATTGAACATAACAATCCATTTCGTTTACAAAAATTATTCGCCGATCTATTAGCAGCGCTTTACATAGAATTAAGTGATGGTGTCCAACAAAAAGGAGAATCATGGATTGAAAGGATACTTGAATATATTAATTTACATTTCTACGAAGAATTGACTCGTGAACAAATGGCTGAAAAAGCTCAAGTAAGTCCAGAACATTTTTCTCGTACATTTCTTAAACATACTGGTTATCCATTTATTAAATATTTAACTTTGCTAAGAGTCCGTGAATCACAGAAAAAGCTATTGAACGACATGCCGAAATTAGATAATCTTGCGCGGGATGTTGGCTATCATGAAGGGACTTATTTAAGCCGAAAATTTAAACAACTTGTTGGTATATCACCAACGGTTTACCGTCAAAAGACGAAACGTGTGATTGCCCTAAATACAAATCATACAGCATGCTTACTTGCTCTTGGGGTTACACCAGAATTAGGAGTGTTTTCTCCATTTATAGAGAATTTAAAACCAGTTCCCTCTCTGCATAAGCTAAAGGGCTATGAGCAAGACGTTGCCACAAATTATCAGGAAATTACAGCGGCTTGTCCTGATGTCATTATTAACTATAGTGGTGAAATGGAGAAAAAAGTGTTACTTTCGTTAGCACCAGTATTTGAGCTTCCGTGTAAGCAGTTAAGCTGGCGGGAGCAATTTCGTCTGATAGCGAATCTTGTTGACAAACAAGAACGGTTTGGAACTTGGCTATATCAATATGATGAACAGATAGCGGATTGTAATCATATCCTCGATCAACGGGTCGGAAAAAGAGGCACTGCAATTGTCTGGGAAATAGCTGGTAATGTAGCGTATTGTATAGATAGTAGTTACGGTAGGGGAAGTCATATATTATATGAGGATTTAGGATTTAGTCGTCCAAATACTATTGTCACTCAAAATATTGGACTTTCTGGATATTTTACAGTGGATATTGAAGAGATTGTTCATTTTCCAGCTGATCATATCTTTATCACTGCTCTACCTACGATGGGGGTCGGAAAAAAACGCTTCATACAAGTGCTACAATCAGAACGATGGCGGATGATGGAGGCAGCGCGCAAGAAGCAGGTATATTTTATCGATCAATATGAGCTATTTTATGGATATGATCCGCTATCTACAGCAGCACAATTGGTGGAAATAATGAAAGCGCTGACTTCATAAAAATAAGAAAACATTACTTCTTTGTTGATAAAGCGGGGAAGTATTTGGATATTATGAATTTGAAATGAAGCTAGGAGTGACCAGTTACATGGACAATTCTTTACATATATTGAAGGAAGCAAAGGTATATTTAGGAAAAAGCTCTTTGGTAGCAAGAACCCCACTGACACTAGTCAGCTTGCCCCTTTAGGGGTGGGAGTGTCAATAGAAAGGCAGCTTTTTTGGATAGTAATGATGAAATAATTATACAAGAGATGCTTTGTTCTCTTTTGCCTCCTCCTTCTTTACAGTATGATCGATGACTAAGCCTTTGTGTGAAGAAAATACATATACAATTAGTAGGAGACTGATCGTAATGCAGATCCAATAAGGTGTATCTGGATGTATACGATATAACTCTGTTCCTACAATAGGTGCAATGAATGAGCCTATTCCAGTAGCTACAGCCGTTAAACCACCGGCAGCACCTTGATTTTCCTTCCCAGCAGACAAGGAGATGCCTGCCGTATAGCCTGACATTAAAAATCCTCCACCGATGCCAAAAAGCATAAACGCAATAACAAATCCAGCTAAATGATTCCATTCAATTAATAGGATAAAGCCAAGTAGCATGATTGGTAAACCGATACGTACTAACCTACGTGGTGAATACTGACGCTTTTGAATAACAGTCATTTGTACAAACGCCATCATAATGCCAACTGCAAGCATTCCAATACCTACCCAGATGGCTGTTTCTTTTGAACTTAATGAAAACCGATCTTGTATAAAAAATCCAGATGTTACTTGAAGCATAACGATCATTGACATGACACTCGTAGCAATTAGTAGATATGGGCGTAGACTACTCGTTGTTAATTTTATTTTGTTGCGCTTATTGGCTATGTTTGTTGGCTCCGTTTTAGGAATTTGCAAAGCGATTAATATAACAGCGATTAAAGCAAGAATAGATGTGATTATGACAGGGAAAATTAGACTAATTGTGGATAGTAGTGCCCCCAGAGCTGGTCCAATAATAAAGCCGATACCAGTAGCTGCTCCTATCAAGGCCATACCTGCTGATCGTTCCTGCACAGTTGTAAGATCTGCCATCAGCGCCTGTGAAGATGACGAAATTGCAGGAAAAAAGAAGCCGAACAAAATTCTTGAGCTAAGCAATAGAATAAACACAATATTGAGTGGCAATAAATTCTTCATGCCTATCCAACCTAAAAAGGCAAAAAAGGCTAAACTAAATGAGAAACCAATAAATCCAATAAGCATGACCTTTTTCCGCCCGATTCGATCACTTTGTGCTCCCCAAAAAGGAGCTGCCAGTAATAATACTAAGGCAGCAATAGAAATAACAATTCCTGCATGTCTTTCCTGAAGCCCAATCTCTCTAATTAATGGTGCAAGGATTGGGATAATCACACCGAATCCGATATAACAAATAATCATTGATAAAAAAATAACCTTTTTTGGTTGCAAGACAATTCCTCCTATTGATAATTATTATCAATAGAAATAAGAAAGCTTGCTACTCAGTAAAGGATTTTCTTTAACGGTGGAAGGATTATTTTCTTTTGAAAAAATCCTACTATGTAAACAAAAACAAAAAATCTCTCAAGGAAGGTAAAAAGTCTTGAGAGAATTTTTTATTTTTTTAATAAATTACTAGGGTTATAGCCAAATGTTTTCCGAAATAATGTGGCAAAATGGCTTAAATTTTGGTAGCCAACCATTAGCGCTGTTTCGCTGACATTTGCTTTCCCGTTCTCTAAAATATTTCGAGCTTCGTGCATTCGCAAATCTCTAACATAGCCGAATACGGTTGTGCCAAACATTTCTTTAAAGCCATACTTTAATTTATAGTCATTTAAGCCAATCATTTTTGATAGTGCTAGAATACTTGGAGGTGTTCTCCAGCAATTGTTTAAAATCTCTTTCGCGTGATAGAGAGCGTGAATATCAGTTTCATTAAGCTTCGTAGCAGTTTTCTTCTTATCTTCTTCAAGCTCAATTCCATTTAAATGAAGTGTTAATAATTCTAGTGCTTTTCCTTCTAAATAAAGCTGCTTTAGCATGCCAGTATAGGGGCAATTCTTTATTTGTTCAACTAGTTGATGAATGAGAGAAAGATTTGTTATTTGCTGACAGAAAAACGACTGCTCGAAAAGGTGTTTATTCTCTGTGAATAATTGTTTGAAGTGCCTTAAATCTATGCGTAATTCCAACATGATTACTTTTTCCTTAGGTGTAAGCTCTGAATATATTTTTGTATCTTGAACAAATAAAAAATTGGAAGTGTTTGCTTCTAAGCTAAATTCTTTTTCCTTTGTTCCCCAAAATCCATCCCCAGATATAGGGTAAAACAATTCAAGATGAGGATAGCGAACGTCACAGTTTAAAGATATAGTTTCATTCGCTTGAGCCTGAAACCAATTCATTTCCATACCTACTCTTAGAGAATGTCTTTCTATGATACCTGAGCCATTATCGATCGGTAAGTTATATGCTCGTTGAGATTTTTGATTGGATGGTAGAATAAATTGTCTGCATTCAATTCCGCTATATAGTGAGTCTAAATCGTTTGTATTGATGTTTAAATTCAATTCATGAACGCTCCTTAAGTAATAAGATGTGTAAAAAACTTCTTATTATTTATACTATAAATGAGAATTATTTTCAATGCAAATGAAGAGGTTGCCTACGGGACCAATGAATGTACAAACATCATAAAAATGAAGGCTTGTATATCATATTAGTGCATAGACAATTTGCTATACCTCACTTTAAAATAGGTAATGATAATCATTATCAATATCATTCATTGTGTTTAGGAGGAATCAAATTGCTTTTACAACATCATCGTCGTAGAAAATTAGGAACTGTACTATTGCTTTTTCTATTGTTAATGCTTACTGCATGTGGAGAAATAAATAGTTCTTCGAAAACGGAGGAAGCTGAAGAACCGAGTATAACAAAAAAGATTACAACGATAAATGGAGAAATTGTCATTTCAGTACAGCCGAAGCGGATTGTAGCTGAGGAGTACGTAGGAAGCTTAATCGCTTTAGATGTTATTCCAGCAGGTGCTCCTGGATTAACACTGAAAAATTACTATTTTAAAGATGCATTAACAGGCATCGCTGATATAGGTACTTATGGTGCACCATCTACGGAAAGTATTTTGGCGCTTCAACCAGACCTCATTATTACAGGGAATGGTGATAATTATGAGGTATTAAGCAAGATCGCTCCTACTATTGTTATTCCTTATGGAGAACTGAAAAATGTTTATGAAGAACTAACATATTTCGGGCAACTTCTTGGTAAGGAGAAAGATGCGCAAGTCTGGCTAGAGCATTACGATCAGAAAATCGCAGATGCGAAAGCAAAGGTTGATGCCGTAATTCCAGAAGATAAAAGCTTCTCAATTATGGAGTACACAGATAAGAATACATATGTATATGGTGATAATTTTGGACGGGGTGGTCAGCCAATATATCAGGCACTTGGTCGCAAGCCGCCTGCTGCTATAGCAGATGAATTGATGGAAAAACAATGGGCGGAGCTTTCCGAAGAATTGATAGCCAGTTATGCGGGTGACTATATTATTATGACCTCCAATAGTTGGACATTAGAAGAGTTTAAATCAGATCCCATATGGGGGAGCTTACCAGCCGTGAAAAATAATCAACTTTATGTTTGGCCAGAAGAGCGTTCTTGGTACTATGATCCGACGGCAGTATTGGCTCAGGTAGAGGAATTAACAACTTGGCTATTAAATCAAAAAAGTAAATAGAGAATGTTCTTGTTAACTAATGGGAAGCGGATAGATTGAGAATGAAACAAATGCTCTAGTTATAATGATTGTCCCGCTTCATATTGGAAAATAAAACATGCAGGAGAATTTGTTTTTTCACATTTATGACAATAGAAAAGCCACTCAGGGAGTGGCTTATTGCTTAGAGTTTTGCCGCTTAGTTGGATGTATGGCTTTTTCTAATTCTTCAGCAGCAATAGTTGGGCTAACTGTATCACTACTTAGTTTTCCTTTTTGACTATTTCCTTTATCCCGTTTTTGACTCATGAATAGTTCTCCCTTCAGTATACACTTCGTTTGTTAGGATGGGTAATGACTAGAGAGATTATTCATCCATCCATCCATTCATTCAAGTATTAAAGTGTACCAGCCAAAAACAAAATATCTTTCTTTGCTACATAAAGAGAAATCTCATCATCGATTTTCCAGTCTTTCTCATGCCACTTTGTTAGCGGAACAGCAATATGCCATAAAGCATTATTTTTACAAGTTAACAATACTAATTGTCCATTGAAGGATATGGTTTTAATATATGCCCTAAATGAATGATACTCCAATTGCGGAGGTTGAATTTGCAGCATGATATTGCGTATTCCCATGATAACTTGCTTCTGATTAAGGAACTGCTTCTTGTGCTCAATTAAAAATTCTCCGTCAGCATGTTCAACCAAGATTTTCTCATTATGTACCTTCATAGAAACAGGAATAAGGTTATCAATCCCCAAAAACTTTGCACTGTCCAACTTTACTGGTTGAGTATAAAGAGTAAATGGATCGTTCATTTCAATAAACTGTCCTTCTTGTAAAACGGCCATTTTCGTTCCGAGCTGCAGTGCTTCTGAAATGTCGTGAGTAACATGAATAATTGTCATCTCGTCATTCAAATGTAATTCTTTTAATAGCTGGCTCATTTCAGTTCTAGTATTAGCATCAAGGGCAGATAATGGTTCGTCTAAAAGAAGCAGCTGCGGTTTTAATAAAATCGCCCGTGCTAAGGAAACCCTTTGCCGCTCACCGCCACTTAAGTTTTGCGGGTACCGTGTTAACAGATAAGCGATTCCCATCCGATTGACGATCTCTTTCATCCTCTTCATTATTTCATTTTCTCGTTCAAGTCCTCTCGCTTTGGCTGAAAAAAGGATGTTCTTTTCAACTGTAAGAAAGGGGAATAATAAACTATCCTGGTAAGCAAAACCGATCTGACGGGTCTCAGGTGGTTTGTTTGTGATGTCTTTCTTTTCAAGGAAAATTTTACCTCTTCCTATCTTTTTTAAACCAGCTAGACACTCTAATAGGACAGTTTTCCCACTACCTGTTTTTCCGACGATAACAAAGTAATCACCTTGCTCAAGCTTTAAGTCAGCAATATGTAAATGAAATTGCGAGAGAGAATAGTGTAAGTCTGAAACGGCTAACAATGTTTTCATACTAGAAAGAACGCTCCCATCTCGTCATGAGCTTAACAATGTACAATACAGATAAAGCTGCAATAAGCATAATAATTGAAATCACGATCGCAAAATCAAAATCACCAATTGACATATTTAAGAAGATAGCAACTGATAATGTCTCTGTTTTCAACCTGGTAATTCCAGCGAGCATTGCTGTTGCTCCGAACTCTCCAAGCGTTCTAGCCCAAGCCATCGTTACACCATTAATGATTCCGCCTTTTGCCATCGGGATCGTCACTTTTATGAAAACTTGATAAGGCGTATATCCTAACGTTCGTGCAATATTTTCATAGCGGGTGTCGATGCTGTCAAATGCTTGTTTAAAAGCACGAATGGCAAAAGGTAGGGCAATAAAGGTTTGAGCAATCACGACTCCCCATTTTGTAAATACAATATCAATTCCAATTTTTCCTAACTCGTCTCCAATCAATGGCCCGAAAAAAATTAGTAAGGCTATTCCTGATACGAGTGGCGGTAAAACGATTGGAATATCAATAAGTGTTTCGGCCAGTCCTTTTCCTTTAAATTTTTTTCTTGAAAGGACATAGCTTGTTGGGATGCCGATAAAAAAGGCAATGGATGTAGCAAGAATAGTTGTCCATCCAGTAAAGAAAACAGCAAATTTAAATTCCTCATCCATTAAAATGGTTAAAAATGAGGAATAATCCCCAAAGAAAAATAACGCACTAAAGATAAGTGCCATAAAAAGAATAGTACAGATAAAAAAAATGGTGAAAAGAGCCTGAAACGTTTTATTAATAAGACGACTCATCATTTATCAATTCTTTGAAGGTACGTCAATTTTAAATCCGTGCTTTGCAAATATTTCAGTCCCTTTTTCAGCAACAAACTTAACAAACTTTTCTGCTTCGGCTTTCTGTGTGGAGTATTTAATAACAGCACATGGAATTTCATCGACTTCGTTAATAGCAGGATCAATTTCAATAAGATCTAACTGGTCCTGCTGTTTCGCCCAGGCGCTGTATTCGGTAATTGCTGCATTTCCTTGCCCAAGCAATAAAGTGGCAGTAATTTTCGGTGCTGATTCAACAGCAACAATAATTTGCTTTTCAATTTCACTTTGGAGATTAGCGTTTTTCATTATTTTTCCCAATGTCTTCCCTAATGCAGTAGCTTCTAATTCGGGAACAATTAATTCAACATTTTCATTGGCAAGATCAGCGAATGATGTAATGTTTGCAGGATTTCCTTTAGGAGTAACGATTACAGGTGTATGATAAGCGATGGGACCTTCTATATATTCAATATGCCTGTTTTCCTGCGCTTTCTTTACGAACGGCATTCCTCCAGGCATAAAAATATCACCTTTTTTCGCTGTTTCTAGCTGTGTCACTAATGAAC